>JAHEIN010000236.1 GCA_024639335.1 bacterium
GATCCCGGCGAGCGAGGCGTTCAACTCGATGAACTCCCGGCAGGTGAGGGTGGGATAGACGGCTTCGTCTTCGGGAACCAGGCTGATCTTCGAGTAGACGCCGGGGTCTTTGCGCGGGTCGACGCCCAGGACCCTGACGGTCCCTTGGGAGGGCACCTGGAGCCCGGTGATCAGTCGGAGAAGGGTGGTCTTTCCTGCACCGTTCGGTCCCAGGATCCCGGTCACGCCGGCATCGAAGCCGATCGACACCTCGGACACGGCGACCTTCTGCCCGAACCACTTGCTGAGCTCGGCGACCTCGACCGGTCTGGTCATGCCAGCCTCCGGTACCGCTGAAACATCCAGAGAGCGCCTCCCAGAGCGACGGTCGCGATCACTGCCACCGAAACCCAGGGGCCGAAACCTGCCGCCTCCAGTGCGTAGACCCCACCGACATCGCTGTCGAAGAGCCAATCTCGCACGTATCGGGGGTGGTCGTCGAGAGCGAGCAGTGAGAACCAGCGCGCTCCTGGAAACGATGCCTCGGCGATCACTTCGGCGAGATTGCGGCCGGCGATGATCGTGCCGAGAAACGCCGCAGCAGCGAATCCGGTCCGGTCGACGTGGGAGGTGATCACCGCCAAGACGCCGCCGTGGACGGCGATGAAGGCCAGCGAGACCGCTGCGATCTTCCACGAGATGTCGAGGTTGCCTCCCAGGTAGGCGAGAAAGCCGTCCGCACTCAGACTGGCGAGCCCGAGATGGAGTGCGAACTGGGGAACGAGGTAGATGAACGAAGTCACGGAGACGAAGGCCATGAGCTTGGCCGACAGGTAATCACCGACGGTCATCGGTCGCGAAAAGTACACCGACAGCACGCCCTGAGAGCGGTCTGGGCCGATCAACTCGGGCCCGGTGACCGCGATGAACAGCAGCGCGAGACGCGAGAAGAGGTCGAACAACTCGGCGTATTGGGGCAGGCCCTCGCCGATGGCGGCGCTGATCGACCCGGCGGCGAAGTGGAGCCCTATGACGATGCCGGCCATGAGCAACGCCAGCGACAGCAACGCCCAGGGCAGCAGCTTTCTGCGGGTCTTGCGCCGCAGCCCGAGGATCCGCCGGACGCCGTCTGCGACGATCGCCCGTCGGGTCACCGACCGTCCTCCGACCGAGCCGTCGTAGGCCCGGTAACCGCGGTCGTAGATGACGGCGTCAGACATCGGTCATCCCCAAGAACTCGTCTTCGAGCGTGAGCGTTCTGCGCTCCAGCCTGATGATCCCCACGCGAGTCGATGCAGCGATGTCGCGGATCATGTCGAACACCTCGTCTCCGTCCGCAACGATGGAGACCCGCGTGTGCTCGACCGAGTGCTCGACGCCGGCGGCCGAGAGTGCCCCAGTGAAACGATCCAGCGGTCCGAGGATCTCGACGGAGACGGTCGGGGTGGCGTGAGCCCCGAAGACCGGACCGGAGCGGACCAGCCGCCCGGCATCGAGCATCACCACGAAATCACATGTCGATTCGATGTCGCTCAGCACATGTGACGACACGATCACGTTGATGCCGAACGAGCCGAGCCGCTGAATCAACTCCAACATCTGGACGCGCCCATCTGGGTCGAGCCCGGATGCCGGCTCGTCCAGGAGGATGAGCCTCGGTCCGTGGACGATGGCCTGGGCCAGCTTGACTCGCTGCGCCATCCCGGTCGAGAAGTCCCCGAGGAATCGGAATCGCTCCTCTTCGAGCCCTACGAGGAACAACGTCTCGGATGCGCGTCGCCGGGCGTCTCCCGCCGGGAGTCCCGCCATCTGGGCGGTGTAGGCCACGAAGTCCGCAGCGGTCTGGTCCTTCGGCAGCGATGCGCCTTCGGGCATGTACCCGACCAGCGCTCTCACCGAAAGCGGGTCGGTCAGAGCATCGTGACCGAGAACGGACACCGACCCCGCCGTTGGATGGAGCAGGCCGAGCAGGATGCGGAGCATCGTGGTCTTGCCTGCGCCATTGGCGCCGACGAGGCCCGTGACACCTGCAGGCACCTTCACGTCGAGCCCATCGAGAGCGATGTGGTTGCCGTAGTCGTGGGTGAGGTTGTCGAGCGAGACGATCGAGTCCATCGGACGCCATCCTGGCCCGCCGAGCGCATCGGGACAATGGGTGATCTCCCGGAAAGACCCTGAGGCGATCAGGGAGTGTCTCGAGGTCGATCGTCCGAAGGGGGACGCTCATCGGTGGGAGGCGGCGTGGTCGGCGTGGTCGGATCGGGTTGATGGGTGTCACTCGGCTGGTCGGTGATCGTCGTCGATGTCGTCTGGGGCGTGTCCAAGGGTTCCGGCTCCCGAGAACGGTCGCCGGGATCGGGTTGGTCTCGGAGTGGAACCGTGGTCGCCGGCGGAGGGTCGATCACTTCGGGCGCTGGGCGGTCGGCGATCCAAAGGTCGACGATCCGGTCGAGTTCCTGTTCCAATCGAGGTGCATCGGTCTCGGCCAGTGCATCCCTGGCGATGGTGATCCGCTGCTCGATGACTGCGTCCTGGGAATCCCGATCGACCAGCACTGCAACCTCCTCCACGCGGTGTTCGGCCACTGCGTCGCGATCGAAGAGCCGGATGATCGGCTCGGTGGCCAGCTTGATCGGATAGAGCGCATCACCGGGCGCTGCATCATCGCTCGCAACTGCAGCCACCGGACCCGCGACCAACACGGCAACGACGGCACCAAGCGTCCAGCGGCTCCGTCGCGGCACCCGCCACGGCGGTCGTCGACGGAGCTCGTCTCGGATCGCGTTCAGATCCCGCGTGCGGGTCTCGTCGCTCACCTCGATGCGGAGCGCAGCGAGTTGATCCAGTGGATCCCGTTTGCTCATGTGGATTCCTCCCGAGTGACCGAATCACGGAGCTTCCGCTCCGCACGTCGCACGACTGCATAGACCGCAGCCCGGTTCAGCCCTACCACGGCTGCGATCTCTGCTCCACTCATTCCTGTGACATGGCGCATGAGCACCATCGAACGCTGCCGCTCGGAGAGCTCGTCGAGGGCAGCGAGCAGCCGGGGCTCGATCTCGAAGACCTGGTCGGCGACGGTGCCCCGCTCCGGGACCCGGTCGGTGACGATCTCCTTGGCCGATGCCCTGCGCAGCAGATCGAGACACCGGAAGCGCACCGACTTGAACAGCCAGACTCGCAAGGCCTCCCCTCGCCCACGGAAGGTCGATGCGGCCGCCACCAGTTCGAGGAACGCCTGCTGAACGACGTCCTCGGCAGACGCCCGGTTGCGGAGCATCCCGTGCGCAAAGGAGAGGAGGTCGGCAGCGGTGTGGTCGTACACGGCCCGATAGGCCTCGTCGGATCCGCGCCGGATGCCGTCCACCCAGGCGTCGAGCGCATGGGTGGACGGCGATGCGGTGCGAGACACTCCGGCCTGGTCGGAGTCGATGGACGGCGTGACGGCCTCCTTGTCAGATGATGCCGAGCCGATGGAGCAGCCGGAACAGCTTCTCCCATTCCCCGGCATGGATCAAGCGCTGGATGAGTTGCCTGATGTTGACGTGTGGATGCCGATCGTCGATACAGCTGCGATCGGTCACGAAGTCGACACAGCGACGGTCCACCTCACGGTC
>JAHEIN010000006.1:0-33184 GCA_024639335.1 bacterium
TGTGGACCGTCCCGCCCTTTCCGTCCACATGCACGGTGGTGGCCGTCTTGGTGTCTTCGAGTGCCTCACCACCGACGACCACGCCGGCGGCACCGGCCTTCTCGCCGAACTCGTTGTAGTCCGCCATGACGGCGGCCCATTCCTCTGGACTTGCGTCCCCCTCCACCGAATATATGAGTGCTGCGTACCTGGGCATCCCGCTCTCCTTTCTCGTTTTCGGGATCGTTTCACCCCGACGACGATCCGCACCGCGCGTTTTCGACAACATTCGCAGATTCTGTCGATGTCTGCGCTGCTACCCGGCCTCTGATTGACACCAGAACAGATCTCCGAGTTCTCCGCCGACGAGCTCGACCAGTTGTTGGAGTCACTGCGTGCCCTCGGATCACAGCGGAAGGCTGTCGAAGTGGCCATCTTGGGTGCGGTCGATCGCCCTCAGATCCCGCTGGGCGACGGCATGCGCACCGCCGAGGACTGGGTGATCGGGCGGATGGACGTCGACCGCTCCACTGCACGCAATCTGGTGGCTGTCGCCGAGGCCGACTGCCCCTCGGTGAGATGCTCACGATGGGATGTCGTTCGATCGGGTTTCGCTCCTCGCCAAGTCGGGATCGACCGACCCTGAGGAGCTCGACATGATCGGTCTCCGCCAACGTCTCGACCGCCAGACCCCGACAGAGCGCGCCGATGAGCGAGCAGCCAACCTCACCTCTTCTTGCTGGTTCAATCACCACGTCGTTGTCCACGGCCGTTCCTTCACCATCGATCCCGAGTCACAGCTCCGAAAACGCCGCCCCCACCAACCCGACCGATCCGGCTCAGACCCACGCATCTAGCGAATCGAAGTCGTCTCAGACCTCATTCGCCCGTTGCGTCACACCCAGTCGAAGGTTCGCTCGACCGCCTGCTTCCAGCGGGCGAGCAGCTCGGCTCGGCGGTCATCGCCCATTTCGGGCAGCCACCTGTGGTCCTCGGCCCAGTTGGCTCGCAGCGAGTCGAGATCGGCCCAGACACCGGTGGCGAGCCCCGCGGCGTAGGCGGCGCCGAGCGCCGTGGTCTCGGAGACCCTCGGGCGGATCACTGGCTTGTCGAGAATGTCGGCCTGGAACTGCATGAGCAGCTCGTTGGCCACCATTCCGCCGTCGACCTTCAACTCGTTCAACTCGACACCGGAGTCGGCCCGCATCGCGTCGAGCACCTCCCTGGTCTGGAATGCGGTGGCCTCGAGGGCGGCTCGGGCGATGTGGTGCCGGTTGTTGAACCGGGTGAGCCCGACGATCACGCCGCGGGCGTCGGAGCGCCAGTACGGGGCGAACAAGCCGGAGAACGCCGGCACGAAGTACACGTCGCCATTGTCCTCGACCTCCGATGCGAGCTCTTCGATGTCTTCGGAGTTCTCGAACATCGCCATGTTGTCACGCAACCACTGGACGAGCGCGCCTGCGATGGCGATCGAGCCTTCGAGTGCGTATACCGGCGCCTCTCCCTCGATCTGGTAGTTGACCGTGGTCAGCAGACCGTTGTCGGAGCGAACCAGCTCCCTGCCGGTGTTCAGCAGCATGAAACAGCCCGTCCCGTAGGTGTTCTTGGCGTCGCCGACGTCGAAGCAGGTCTGACCGAACATGGCCGCCTGCTGGTCGCCCAGGATGCCGGCGATCGGCACGCCTGCGAGAGGGCCGGTTGCGTCGGCGATCACGCCCACCGATGGAACGATCCGGGGCAGCATCGACATGGGGACGCCGATAGCCTCGCACAGCTCCTCCGACCAGTCCAACGTCTCGAGATCCATCAGCATCGTCCGAGAGGCGTTGGTGACGTCGGTGACGTGCTCGGCACCACGTGTCAGCTGATACACCACCCAGGAGTCCATCGTGCCGAAGGCCAACTCTCCCCTCTCGGCGCGAGCCTTCAGTTCGGGTTCGGAGTCGAGCAGCCAACGAACCTTCGGTCCTGCGAAGTAGGTCGCCAGCGGGAGCCCGGTCTGGTGACGGAACCGATCCATGCCAACGTCGCCACCGAGATCCTTGACGAGTCGATCCGTTCGGGTGTCCTGCCAGACGATGGCGTTGTGCACCGGATGCCCGGACTCGCGATCCCACACCACGGCCGTCTCACGCTGGTTTGTGATGCCGATCCCCGAGAGGTCGGATCCCGAGACGCCTGCTGACTGGAGGGCTGACGAGATCACGCTCCACATTCGCTGTGTGATCTCGTCGGGGTCGTGCTCGACCCAGCCAGAACGGGGGAAGATCTGGGTGTGCTCCTGCTGCGCCGCAGAGATCACTTCCCCCGATCGATCGAAGATCATGAATCGGGTACTGGTGGTGCCCTGGTCGAGTGCACCTATGAGTTCAGCCACGCATCTCCTTCACCGGGGCCGAACAAAATAGCGGAATACGCTTCAGTCGCCCGAGTGAGGCCGGCGCGAGTTGGCGGTCTGCTGCGCGGCGATCGGATCTACGAGGAACTGTTCGACGGCATCGGCGGCGTCCTCGATCAGGAACTCCACCTCTTCCCGCTCCCCCTTGGAGAAGGGTCTCAACACATACGCGGCAGGATCCATCCGACCCGGCGGTCGCCCGACGCCGATCTTGAGGCGGGGATACCCCTTGGTCCCGAGCGCCGCCTCGACCGAGCGGAGCCCATTGTGGCCTCCGTGGCCGCCCTCGAAGGCGAGCTTGAGGCGTCCGAACGGGAGGTCGATGTCGTCGTAGACGACGAGGAGGTCTGCGAGTTCGATCTTGAAGTACTTGGAGACGGAGGCGACCGGACGGCCGCTCTCGTTCATGAAGGATTGCGGCGCTGCCAGCACCAGGCGCTCCGCACCGACTCGGACATCGGCGATGTCGGCCCGCATGCGGGACGGTCCTGGCTTCAGCGTGGCGTCGTGACGCGCACAGAGGACTTCGATCACCTCGAACCCGACGTTGTGCCGGGTACCGATGTACTTCAGGCCCGGATTCCGCAGCCCGATCGCGGCCTTGACGGGCCCTATTCGGAGGACTCCTCGGCTCCGCCCTCGGTGGCTTCCTCTTCGCCGACGAGTGCCGGCTCTTCGCCCTCGGCCGGCTCTTCGCCCTCGGCCAGCTCTTCCTCTTCCTCCTCGATGAGTGCACGGGGAATCACGATGGTGGCGACAGTCTGATTGGGGTCGTCGAGATAGGTGACACCTTCGAGTTCGGGAAGGTCTGAGATCCGCAGCGAATCGCTCATCGTCATCTCGCTGACGTCGATCTCGATCGACGACGGGATCTTGGTGGCGAGCACCTCGATGGACACCGAGGAGAACGGCGTCGAGAGCACTCCACCCTCCTCCGCCGCCAGCGGAGTGCCGACGAAGTCCAGCACGACGTCGGTGACGATGGTGTCGGTCAGCGACACGGTCACGAAGTCGACATGGCGAATCTCGGTGCGGTAAGGGTGCTTGTCGATCTGCCGAGCGAGCGCAAGCTGTTCGGAGCCGTCGATGTCGAGACTGATGAGGGCGTTGGTGCCTGCCTCCGTGGTGAGTGCCGCACGAAGTTCACGTCGGTTGACGGTGACCAGCACCGGCTCATCCAGGTCGGCGCCGTACACGATGGCAGGGACTTTCCCTTCTTTGCGGATCCGGCGCGAAGCGGCGCTGCCGGTCTCGCGGCCTTTGTTGGCGCGAAGCGTGATCTGGTCGGACATAGCGGTAACTCCTCGAAGGTGACAGGGGAGGGCCTGAGCCCAGAATTATGACCGTCGCACGACGATCATGCAAAACCCGAAGACGGAGGAAACGGTCCCCTCACCAGAACGTCGTCGCGAGTCGCTCCAAGGAGGTCCTGAGCGCCGGCTTTCGCACCGGTACCAGGGTGAGCCAATAGAGGAGTCGCTGGCCCCTGCCTAGGCGCTCCACGGTGACCGATCGCTCGACCCGGCACCCGTCCTCAACCGGATCGAGAGTGAAGCGATGCCGGTACGTCCCGGTCTCGTCGGAGGCGACGAATTCGAACATGCGGTCGGGTTCGATCGCCGTGACGATCAGATCGGCGTGAAAAGTCCTGCCCTTGGCGTGGGCGATCGAGCGCCAGGTCCGCTCGCCGGTCCGCTGCACACTCAGGCTGTTCGCAGCCCATCGAGGGTGGGTCGAGACATCGGACACCACACCGAACAACTCGACCGCAGTGCGATCGATCACGACCGACGCCGCGAATCCAGGCAAGTTCAACCACCAACCCGACCGACGGGCGCTGCATGAGCGTGCGTCGCCATTCGAGCAAGCGTCTTCATCGCCGCATCCACGCCTCGTACCCCGTGACGACCGTCGATGCCACACGCTCGGGGTTCCAGTCGCGACCGCGAAGAGAATGGTCGGCCCCTTCCATGTCGATCACGGTGGCATTCGACAATGGCCTGATGTGGCGATCGAACAGCTCCGCGCGGCTCAGGGCATCGCGCGAACCTTGGAAGAAGAGCATCGGCACCGCTATCGATGCCAGGTGCTCGATCCGGAGCCGGTCGGGCTTCCCTGCCGGGTGGAGTGGATACGCCAGGCAGACCACACGGGCGATGTCTGCGTTCTCGGCAGCGAGCATCGTCGCCATTCGACCCCCCATCGATCTGCCCGCAACGATCGGGGGCGCTCCGGATCGATGCCGTGCCTCGGCAACCACGGCTCGATGACATGCCAGCAGCCTGGGCACCCGGTCTGGGGCGCGGCGGCCCGCTTCGGTGTAGGGATAGTCGAACGTCATCACGCCGTGGCCGGCGTCCGCGAGGGCGCTGGCGATTCCGGTGACCATCGGATGGCGCTGATCCGTTCCGGCGCCGTGCGCAAGGACAACCAGCGGAGCGGCCAGTCGATACTCGATCGCGGTCACTGCCTGATCGCCATCCCAGGCGATGGCATATTCGGTGGTCATGGTGTCACCGGCCTCACCGTGGCTGCCACCGCAAGGTGGTCAGACCCGTCGACCTTGTGGACCCCGATTCTCTCCAGCCGCACACCTGCAGTGAGCATGTGATCGATTCGGAGCATGGCCGGCCATCCAGGTCTGATCGCCCAGGTGCGCTGTAGTGGGTCTCCACTCTGGTGGCGGGCATCGGCGACGCCGTCACGGAGGCGCGTGCGCAGTCTTCGATAGGCAGGCCAAACCGGCGTGGCATTCATGTCACCAGCGACGATCGCCGGAGTCCCGTTTGTGTCCAGGTGCCCGAGCACCGATTCGACCTGACGCTTTCTGCTCAGGACCGCGGCCGGACCCATCACCGGATTGGCCAAGTGGACGCCGATCAACTCGACTTCGACTCCGCCGATGTCGAGCCTGGTCCTCAAGGCGGGGCGGTGAGCCATCTCGAGCTCGCTCACCGACAGCGGGGCATTCGACAGCATCGCTCGGCCGGTGTGATGATGATCGTCGCCAACGATCACACCGTGTGAGTACCGCCGCTCGAGCATCGCAGCCGCGTCCGTACCGACCTCCTGACAGATGACGACATCGGGTCGCTCTCGATCCAGCACAGCGGCGAACGAGGACACGATCGCACGTCCGGTGTAGAGATTGGCGGTCAGCAGTCGCACTGAGGGAACGGTAACGCCGGTACGATCGAACGATGGACGTCCGGACCTTCGAAGACCCCGGCGAGCTCGCCGCCGGCGCCGCAGACCTCATCGCTTCGGTGCTCACCCGGTCAGAAGGACGCGTCGATGTCGGCCTCGCCGGTGGCTCGACTCCCCAGCCGACATACACGGAGTTGCGTAAACGTCGGGTCGATTGGAGCCTGGTCGACATCTGGTTGTCAGACGAACGATGGGTCCCGCACGATTCGGAGGACTCGAACGGGCATCGAGCAGAGCGATCGCTCGTCGAGCACATCCCTGATGCCCGATTCCTTCGTCCCAGATTCTCCGAACATCTGGAGCCGGAGGACTCCGCTGCCTACTACGAGGCGGCACTGCGAAGCGTGATCGTTGAACGGCCGAGGCTGGTGTTGCTCGGCATGGGCACCGACGGGCATGTCGCCTCGCTCTTCCCGGCCACCCAAGCGGTCGACGACGAACCCGGCAATCGCTGGTACGTCGCCAACCAGGTGCCCCAACTCGACACCTGGCGATTGACCGCAACGCCACACCTGCTCGAGATCGCCGAGGCGATCGTGGTGATCGTCTCGGGGAGCGCCAAGGCCGATGTCCTCGCAGAGTCCATCGAACGACCGGCTGGCAGACATCCGATCGAGATCCTGCACCGTGCGCAGGGAGAGGTCACCGTGCTCTGCGACCGGGCGGCGTCGTCGTCGCTGTCGAGCTGATCGAGTAGCAGGACGCCCTTCATACACTCGAGACCATGCATCGTCGTTCGCTCATGCTCGCATCCGTTCTCGCTCTGGTCTTCGTCGCCTGCAGCACGGAGGCCGCCGATACCGAGGTCGAATCGACCCTCGGTCCCACGACGACGACCACGGCGAATCAAACGACGTCGATGAACACCGTCCCGCCTACGACAGCGCCGACGCCTACCACCGCACCACCCACCACCGCGACAGGACAAACCCAAACCACGGTCGGAGACCCCGATCAGACGGTGCTGTACAGCAACTACATCAGGACCGAGACCTATGGCGACGGACTCGACTTGGACATCCATGCGCCCGAGGAGCGAGGACCGTGGCCGGTCGTGGTCACAGTCCACGGCGGCGGATGGTTCATCGGCGATCGCATGTCGATGGGATCACTCGCCGACGGGCTGGCATCCAGGAAAGCGGTCGTCTTCAACGCCACGTACCGGACCTTGACCCTGGGCGGGACCTTTCCGGGCATGGTCGACGACGTCGCCTGCGCGGTTCAATTCGCCCGCAACGCCGCATCCGAGTTCACGACGGCACCGGACACCGTGGTGGTCGTAGGGCACTCCGCCGGCGCACACCTGGCCGCACTCACGGCCTATGCCCCCGGAGCATTCGGACAGGATTGCCCCGAAGGCCCGAGCCGCTCCGCCGATGCCCTGATCGGACTGGCCGGCCCTTACGACATCAGCCAACTCGGAGGGCTGCTCACTCCGATGTTCGGAGTGCCGATCGGCGACGATCCGGAGCTGTGGGCTTCGGGAAACCCCTTCAGTTGGGTCGCCGATTCACCGGACATCCCCACCCTGCTCCTGCACGGCGACGCCGACCGCGTTGCACCCGTCGAGTTCTCCGAAGAACTGGCAAATGCACTCGAGGCGGCAGGTCGTGACGTGACGTTCGAGACGCTCGACGGGCGGGGTCACTCCGACGCCAACTCGCCGAGGGTGGTCGGTGATCGGATTGCCGGCTTTCTCAGTGGTCTCGATAGTCCCTGATCGTCATCCGGGCCCCGTACCGGGGGTAGTGACCCGCCGACTCGAGCAGGCGGATCACCCGTCCCCGATGGGGCCGGAAGGGCTCCAGCAGTTGCAGCATCAGCTCGTCGGTCCCACGCGGCTCTCCGGCGAGATGCCAGCTCACGTAGTGCTTGAGGTGGTAGTCGCCGACCGACACCGCATCGGCATCGCCGTGACTGACGGCCACCGTCTCAGCGCTGGTCCACTCACCAACACCTCGCAGTCGCTCGAGATAGCGGCGGGCGTCGCCGGCGCTCACATCTGCGAGCCGGCTGATCCGTTCGGCGTCGCGAGCAGCAGCGATCAGCGTGTCGGCCCGCCTGCGCTCCATCCTCATTCGATGGAAGTCGTGATAGCGAGCGCGGGCGATCCGCTCGGGGTCGGGAGGGAGCCTGAGCCGCAGCGGTCCCGGGGCAGGATCGGACATCACGTGCGACATCGATCGCATCGCCATCGAGGCTTCCTTGCCCGTGACCTTTTGCGAACAGATCGCAACGAGCAGGGCTTCGAAGACCAAGCCCGACGAGGCGAATCTGCGCCCGATCGACCTCCGATGCAGTTGGGCGAGGAGGGCGTGTTCCGGTGCGAAGCGCTCAGGTCGATCCTCGAGACCGATCCAGCGGTCCAGCCGATCGATGACCCACGAGGCACCGTCGCCCCATGCCCGGCCGTGGACGCCCGACTCGTCACGTCGGACGTGGAGCGTTGCAGGTCCCTCAGGCGTCCGCATCGGGCGGTACCACCCGTCCTCAGCGTTTCGACCCCACGCTGCCGTGAGCGACGCGAGGGTCGAGCGGAGATCGAGCGGTACATCGACGGTGATCGACCTCGTTTTCACGCACCGGACGGTAGATGATCCGGCGGATTGCGCGGCTGCGAGATCCCGGTTGCCGATGACCGATCGAGCATTCGGGCACAGGCGCAGGGAGAGAGCCCTCGGTCACGCTCCAGCGCTACACCGCTACCGGTCGATCAGCCGCAACCGGCTTTGCGCGCAATTGCACGAACTCGTCGATTCCGAACACCCCGTATCGCAGGGAGTCGCGGCGTCCCAATCCGTCCGTGATCGCATTCCTGGTCACGATCGTCGGCTCGGTCAGTTCGTACTGGATCCCCTTGTGCATGGCTCTGCCGCATCCGGCATGCCGAAGGTTCTCGAGCCAATCGACACCCTGGCCATATGGGAGCGGGATCGCCACATGCCCATCGACCGGGTGCATGACCACCGGCGTCTCGTATCGCTTGCCCGACGTTCTGCCCGTGTGCTCGACGACCGATGCGTACCAGTGCTCGCCCCCGGCTCGCTCCATCATCCATGGATTGAGCCTGTCGCGGTTGAACTCTCGGATCTGATCGCGCCCGGACCCCTTCGCCAGTTTCGAGAACACGATGACTCCGACAGCCAAAGCCAGATAGAGCGCACCCAGCAGCCGCAGGAGCTTCAGAACCCACTTCGCCATTGCCTCCTCCTTCCGAGCCCATTCTCACCGTCGGTTCAGAAGGTCGCCAGAGCAGAAAGCCCAAACCGAATGACGGAGCGAACGGCATCCACCTCGAGCGCTCGAGCACCTTGTTTTGCGTACTACGCAGCATATACTGCGTGTTGTGCAGCATTTTGAACCACTTCCGTTGTTCCGCACCGATACCCAACGGCGGCTGCTGGTGGAGTTGTTCCTCGAGAGTGGAGCCCGTCGCACGCTCTCCGATCTCGCCAGGGCCATCGATGTGGATCCCACCACCGTCATGCGCGAGATGGACCGACTCGAAAGCAGCGGCCTGATCACCGAACGCCGAGTCGGCCGCGCCCGCGTGGTCGAGATCGATGAATCGAGTCCCTACGCGGCACCGCTCAGACAACTACTCAACGTGACCCGCCGGCCGGCGGAGCCGACCACACCCGCCGAACGACCGTTCGGTCACGGCGGACAGAAGGATGGAGGTCGCCACGATCGCAGGCCCCTCCCCTCATCACGGCGTCGCCGATGATGGCTCCCTCGGGAATCTCGCCTCCGTCCGCCGGTCACACCGTCGGCGCCTCAGCGCTAGTGTCCGCGGCGATGCCGACCGAAGCCGAGATCCGCCAAGTGGTGAGCCGGGTCGTCGCCGGCTTGACGACTTCTTCGACGCCGCCCTCGCCGGCGCCCGGACTCCGGTCCGAACCCGGCGCGAAGCCCTCCATCGCCATCGGCTGCGACCACGGCGGCTTTCCGCTGAAAGAGCGGATCGGGTTCCGACTCAAGGAACAGGGTTACGACGTCACCGACTGCGGGACCCACAGCGCCGAGTCCGTCGACTATCCGGACTTTGCCCATTCGGTCGCCCAGAAGGTGTCGTCGGGCGAGTCGACCTACGGGATCATCATCGACGGCGCCGGAATCGGGTCGTCGATCACCGCCAACAAGGTCCCCGGCGTCCGGGCGGCGCTGTGCTACGACCTGTCGAGCGCCCGAAACTCCCGAGAGCACAACCACGCAAATGTGCTGACGCTCGGAGCAGGGCTCGTCGGCACCAACCTCGCCCAGCAGATAGTGGAGACCTGGCTCGAGACCCCGTGGGCGCCGGGACGACACGCCGACCGAGTGGCGAAGATCACCGCCATCGAGCGGATCCACCTCCGGAGCGCCACATGAACGAAGCCGAACTCATCGAAGCAGTCACCAGAGAAGTCCTCGCTGCGCTCAACAGCGGCGATCCGTGCGAAGACTGTCACGGATCCTGTGCCGCCCACAGTCCCGACCGGGTGAGAAGCGTCGTCGCCAACGGGGCAGACCGAGTGAGCTACCGGGGAGGCGGCGCCGAGGTACCGATTGATCTCGCCAGATACATCGATCACACACTTCTCAAGCCTGACACGACGGCCCACGACATCGACGTCTTGTGCGCCGAAGCCAAGGAATACGGATTCGCCTCGGTGTGTGTCAACCCGGCCTGGGTCAAGCGAGCCTCGGCCAACCTCCGAGGGACCGACGTTCGGGTCGCTTCGGTGGTCGGATTCCCCTTCGGCGCCACCTTGCCGGAGATCAAGGCGATGGAGGCCCGTCGGGTCCTCCGGGATGGAGCCCGTGAGATCGACATGGTGATCAACATCGGCGCCCTCAAGTCTGGACAGCACGACATCGTCGAGACCGATATCGCCAAGGTGTCGGACGCCTGCCACGAGTCGGGTGCGCTCAACAAGGTCATCATCGAGACATCGCTGCTCTCCGACGAAGAGAAGGTCATGGCTTCGCACCTGGCCAAGCAGGCGAAAGCGGACTTCGTCAAGACCTCCACCGGCTTTGCCGGTGGGGGCGCAACCGTCGCCGACGTGCTGCTGATGCGGGAGACGGTGGGACCGAAGATGGGGATCAAGGCGTCGGGCGGTGTTCGCAGCCGCGAAGATGCCGAGGAGATGATCGCAGCAGGGGCAACCAGAATCGGAGCCTCGGCCGGGATCGCAATCGTCACAGGAGGCGTGTCGGATGAGCAATATTGAGCTGCGGTCGTTTGCGTTTCTCGACAGCCTGCAACCGCAGTATGCGGCGTTTATCGGCACCACGGCGTCCGGCTTCCTCCCCCTCGCCCACGAGTCTGCCTTGTTCGTCGAGATCTCGCCCGGCATCGAGATCAACCGCCTCACAGACATCGCTCTCAAGTCCAACAAGGTCAAGCCGGGCATGCAGATCGTCGAGCGAGTCTTCGGGTTGCTCGAAGTTCATTCGCCGGAACAGGCCGAGACCCGGGGGGCAGGCACTGCGATCCTCGACGCCATCGACATGAAGCAGTCCGACCGGTTGAAGCCCACCATCCTCTCGAGCCAGATCGTCAGGAACATCGACGACCACCAGGCACAGCTCATCAACCGGATGCGTCACGGCCAGATGATCACTCCCGGTCAGACCCTGTACGTGTTGGAGTGCGGGCCCGCCGCCTATGCGGCACTCGCCGCCAACGAAGCCGAGAAGGCAGCCAACGTCAACGTCCTGGAGGTTCGGGCATTCGGAGCCGTCGGGCGGGTCTACCTCGGCGGTGAAGAAGCCGACATCGACGTCGGATGGAGAGCCGCCGTTGCCGCACTCGAGGGCATCGAGGGCAGGGAACAGAAGTGAACGGAACGAACGAGTAGAGGTACCCGAGGAGGAACCGAGAATGGCAGATGCACTGGGAATGATCGAGGCACGAAGCTTCCCGGCGATGGTCGAGGCGGCCGACGCGATGGTGAAAGCCGCCAAGGTCGAGCTCGTGTCGTACGAAGAGACCGGCGGCGGCTACGTCACAGCAGTGGTCCGAGGCGACGTCGCCGCAGTCAAAGCGGCGGTCGAGGCCGGCCTGCGCGGAGCAGAGCGCGTCGGCGAAGTGATCTCGAGCCACATCATCGCACGCCCCCACGAGTCGATCGATGCGGTACTGCCGCTCGGACGTCGAGGAGAGGCCGAGTAGGCGGAGGGCAAGCGATGCTTCTCGCACGCGTGGCCGGGACGGTGGTCGCCAGCCGGAAGGAACCCCGGCTGGACGGACTCAAGTTCCTGCTCCTCGAACAGATCGACGTGGACAACGCGCCCACCGGCGGATACGTCGTGGCGATCGATGCCGTCGGTGCGGGCGTGGGCGAGGTCGTGATGTATGCGAGTGGTAGCTCGGCGCGCCAGACCGAGGCCACACATGAGCGGCCATGCGACGCGGTCGTCATGGCCATCGTGGACTCGTGGGAGGTGGGAGGCGATGAGCTCTACCACAAGTAACCCATGAGCCTCTCGGATCAGGAGATCCAGTCGATCATCTCCCGCGTCAAGCAACGGCTCGGGGATGTGCCCGCCGGGAGCCGGCCCGCGGCAACACTCGCCGCCCGTGAAGACCTCGCACCCGATGTCGAATTGGGTGACGGGATCTACCCGACCGTCGACGACGCCGTGGCGGCGGCGCGGATCGCTCAACCCAAGTACGCCGAGATGGGGCTCGGCGTCCGGCGGTCCATCATCGATTCCATGCGTCGGTCGATGCTGGAACATGCCGAGTCGCTGGCGATGCTGGCGCATACCGAAACCGGCCTCGGCCGCTACGAGGACAAGATCAAGAAGAACCTCCTGGTCGCGAAGAAGACCCCGGGGCCCGAGGACCTCGAACCGCAGGCCGTCACCGGCGACGATGGGATGTCGGTCACCGAGTGGGCTCCGCTGGGCATCGTCGGGGCGATCACCCCCACCACCAACCCGACGTCCACGATCATCAACAACTCCATCGCGATCCTCTCGGGCGGCAACGCCGTCGTGTTCAACGTCCACCCCGGTGCGAGGAAGGTGTCGGCCGAGAACATCAGACTCCTCAACCGCGCCATCGTGGCCGCTGGAGGGCCTGCCGATCTGATCACGGCGGTGGCAACGCCGACCATCGACTCGGCGAAAGAGCTCATGTCGCACCCTGATGTGCGTGTGCTGCTCGTGACGGGCGGACCGGGCGTCGTGCGGGAAGCGCTTCGAACCGACAAGCGGGCGGTTGCCGCCGGGCCGGGCAACCCGCCGGTCGTGGTGGACGAGACCGCCGACATCCCCCGGGCCGCCCGCTCGATCGTCGCCGGAGCCTCCTTCGACAACAACATCATCTGCACCGACGAGAAGGAGGCGATCGTGGTGGACACGGTCGCCGACCGCCTCATGCGGGACATGGCCGATGCCGGCGCCTACGTCCTCAAGCAGCACGAGCTGAAACGGTTGGAGCGCGTGATATTCCGGGAGATGGGCGCACCCAACAAGCCGGGTGTGATCAATCCGGAGTGGATCGGCAAGAACGCCGACGTCATCCTGAGCCAGATCGGGGTCCAGGCCGAACGTCCGATCCGGCTGCTGGTTGCCGAGGTGCCCAACGAGCACAATCTGGTGTGGACGGAGCAGATGATGCCGGTCTTCCCGGTCACGAGAGTCGCGAACGTCGACGCGGCGATCGACTTGGCCGTGAGGGCTGAACACGGATTCCGCCACACCGCCGGCATCCACTCCACGAACGTCGAGACCATCACGAAGATGGGTCGTGCCATGAACTGCTCGATCTTCGTGGCAAACGGCTCGTTCTTCTCGGGGCTCGGCCAGGACGGTGAGGGATACTCGTCGTTCTCGATCGCCAGCCCGACCGGTGACGGGCTGACCCGGCCGCGGACCTTCTCCCGGCCGCGGCGCGTCAGCGTCGTCGGCGCGTTGCGGATCGTCTGATGGCCTCACTCGGTTCGGCCATCGCGCTCTTCGAATACGACTCGATCGCTGCGGGGATCGAATCCGGCGACGACATGGTGAAACGTGCTCCACTCGAGGTCATCCACGCCGGAACCGTCCAACCCGGCAAATATCTGGTCCTGGTCTCCGGCTCCGTGGGCGACGTCGAGGAGGCGCTGGCTGCCGCCGAGCTGAGGAACGGGGAGCACCTCGTGTCGTCGATGTTCCTTCCCGACCCGCACCCCGCACTCGTGGACGGCCTGGCGGGTGGTGAGACCCCGAGGCACGGCGAATCACTGGGAATCATCGAGACCGAGACCGTTGCCGACGTGATCCGCGCCGCCGACGCCGGACTGAAGGGCGCCGAGGTCGAAATGCTCAAGATCTACCTGGCCGATGATCTCGGTGGAAAGGGATATGCGCTCTTCTCCGGAGCGTTGACCGAGATCGATGCGGCGGTCGAGCAAGGATCTGCCCAGGTGGAGGGCACACTCGTCGGCAGCCGGGTGATCCCCCGGCTGCACGAAGAGATGGCAGACAACATCGGCGGCGACGGCCGATTCGCTTCCCGGATCGAGGCTGATCATGCAGCTGGGTGAGGTGATCGGGACCGTGGTTGCGACCGAGAAGACCCCCGACCTCGATGGGGTGAAGTTCCTGATCGTCCAACCGCTCACACGCGATCAGCAGCCCGCCGGGAGACCGGTGGTCGCCGCCGACGGGGTGGCCATGGCCGGCCCCGGCGAGCTCGTCTACTTCGTCGCCTCTCGAGAGGCCGCCCAGGCGATGCCCGAGCCGTTCGTTCCGGTGGACCACGCCATCGTCGGAATCGTCGACCAGGTCGAGGTAGTCCCAATCGCCAAGAAACGGCGCAAACGATGAAGCTCGCCAAGGTTGCCGGAACCGTCGTCTCGACGATCAGCGCTCCGACGTTCGACGAGCAGCGACTCCTGCTTTGCGACTTCCTCTCCCTCGACGGGGAGGCGGTCGGTGGGTACGTCATCGCAGTCGATGTGGTGGGCGCCGGTGTCGGTGAAACGGTTTTGATCCTCGACGAGGGCACCGGAGCCCGCCAGATCATGGAGATGAAGGTCGCCCCGATCAGGGCCGTGGTCGTCGGAATCGTCGACGACGTCGACGCCTGAACCTCGCGCGGAGATCCGGAATAATCCCGTTGAGGAACCCTGGGTTCGACCTCAGCTGGTGAAGTAGCGGCCCCGGAAGTAGCCGAGGGCGGGGGCGTCGGCGTCGCCGGTGGACAAACGCTGGACCTGGCCGACGAAGATCAAGTGGTCGCCGCCCTCGTAGACATGAGCGGTACTGCACTCGAACGTCGCCAGTGCTCCCGCCACCACCGGCAGACCGTCGTACCCTTCCGACACATCCAATCCCTCGAAACGGTCGATGCCTTTCGCTGCGAACTGCATCGAGACGTCTTTCTGGGCGTCCGCGAGCACATGGACCACGAATCCGTTCTGTGCCTTGAATGCCTCCACCGTGGACGTGTCGTGTCCGACACACACCAGCACCATCGGCGGATTCAGTGAAACCGAGGTGAAGGAGTTGGCGGTGAGCCCGGCCCGCTCACCGTCGGCATCGAGCGTGGTCACCACGGTCACACCGGTCATGAACTGCCCGGCGGCGTTCCGGAACTCGATGGGATCGATGGTGGCCACGTGGTGCTCCTCGGATGCGTGAGCGAACGAGCGTAACCGTCAGTGCTGGGGCGGCGCAGGCTGGGCCATCTGCAGCGGTGTATCGAACTTGATGGTCTGGATCGGCCACGGAATGGTGAAGCCGTTGTCATCGAGGCTCCGTTTGACCGAGGAGATCAAACGGTCCTGGACGCTTCGAACAGTGCCGATGTCCGGCTCCGTCCAGTACCGGATCTCGAAATTGACGCTGGAGCCTCCCAATTCGAGGAGGTACACCTGAACCGCTGGATCGTCCATCACGCCGCTCACATCTTCGGCGGCGGCTCGAATCACTTCCCGGGCTGCATCCTGGTCGTCGTCGTAGCTCACGCCTACCACGACCCTCGTTCGCCGCTTTCCGCGCTCGGTCAGATTGATGAGCGGATTCCGATAGAGGTCTCGGTTCGGAATGAGGATGGTCTCTCCGTCGTAGTCGGCGAGCGTCGTGGCCCTGAGGTCGATTGCCTCGACGGTTCCTTCGTAATCGCCCGTGATGATCTGGTCTCCCACCTGGAACGGCTTGCGGAGCATCAGGAGAACTCCGGATATGAGGTTCTCTCCAATGTCCTGGACTGCAAAAGCGATAGCAAGTCCGAGCACTGCGAGGCCGCCAAGCACAGTTCCGATCGGGATGCCGGCGGCCGACAGTCCGAACAGCACGGCGACGAACAAGAGGAAGTATCGAACCACGTTCGAGAGAACCGATACCACGAGACGATCGGCGGACGAGGCAGCCAGGGAATGGCGGACCGCCCGTGCAATCACTCGCGCCGCGACGATGGCGAGCGCCATGGCAACGAGCCCGACGATGAGGCGCGGGATGAACGCGACAGCTCCCGTTTGGAACTCCTCGAGTTTGTCGATCATGGGATCCCAGAAGTCCGGGTCGAGCGGATTGATCGTCGTGGGAGCCGGACCCTCGACCTCGATCCCGAGCCCGCCGTCGGTAGCCGGAGTCGATTCTGATTGCATGAGCAGTCTTGTCCTCATGTGAAGTGGATACCCGGAAGGCCGGGGAACCAACCACGGGAAGGACGAACGGGTAGTAGACCTGTTCGCCGTTGACCGTCTTCGAGGAGTGGCTCACCGACCGATCAGCCGGTTGACGGTGAGGACGGCCGCTGACCCTCACCAGTCATCTCGGCTTTTCCATCTGGGGAGAGTTCGAGCGCACCGGTACCCTCGCGAGATGCCGAAACCGCGAAACATCCTCGTCGCCGTCGCATGGCCCTATGCGTCCGGCCCGCGCCATCTCGGGCACCTCGGTGGGGCCTATCTCCCTGCCGACATCTTCGCCCGCTACCACCGACTGGCGGGGAACGACGTGCTCATGGTCTCGGGCTCCGACGTCCACGGAACCCCGATCACGGTGCGCGCCGAACAGGAAGGCGTTCCACCTCAGGAGATCGTCGATCGATATCACGGCGAGTTCCTGGAAGCGTGGGAGAAGGTCGGCATCGCCTGGGACCTCTACACGTCGACCGGGACCGAGAACCACCACGAGGTCACCCAGGATGTCTTCTCACGGCTGGCCGAAGGTGGATACATCGAAGCCCGATCCAGTGACCAGCTGTTCGACCCGGAGGCGGAGCGATTCCTCCCCGACCGATACGTGGAAGGCACCTGCCCACACTGTGGATATGACGCCGCACGTGGAGACCAGTGCGACAACTGCGGGCGCCAGCTCGATCCCGTCGACCTGATCGCCCCCAAGAGTCGTCTCACCGGGGCCACCCCGGAGATGCGGCCGACCGAGCACTACTTCCTGCTGCTCTCGAAATTCCAGGACCGCCTCCTCGAGTGGCTCCGCAGCCGCCGGGGCTGGCGCAAGCACGTGCAGAACATGGCTATCGGCTTCACCGAGGGAGGTCTCAAGGATCGGGCGATCACCCGGGACCTCGAATGGGGCGTCACGATCCCGAGTCCGTACGACACGATCGGTGACGGCAAGCGTATCTATGTGTGGTTCGATGCCGTCATCGGGTACCTCAGTGCGGCCGTCGAGTGGGCGAAGAACTCGCATGACCCCGACGCCTGGAAGGCGTGGTGGGAGAACCCCGACGCCGAGAGTTACTACTTCATCGGCAAGGACAACGTCGTGTTCCATGCCGTCATCTGGCCATGCCAACTGATGGGGTACGGCGGGCTCAACCTCCCCACCGACGTCCCGGCCAACCAGTACATCACCTTCAAAGGAGACAAGGCCTCGGCATCGCGCGGAGTCGGACGGTCGATCGGCTGGTATGCCGACCGACTCGAGCCGGATGCGCTCCGCTACTCGATCGCCGCCATCCTGCCCGAACAGAACGACACCGATCTCTCCGACGACCAGATGATCTCCCGAATCAACGAAGAGCTGGTTGCGACATGGGGGAACCTCGTGAATCGGGTGCTGTCGATCACGGCCAAGAACTTCGAGTCCGCCGTGCCGGAGCCCGGGTCGTTGACCGAAGCCGACCGAGGGCTCTTGGACACAATCGATCAGGCGCTCGGCGAGGTCGCAGCGTCGATCGAGAAGGTCGAGTTGCGAGCCGGTCTCCGTCGGGCGATGGATGGAGCGCAGACCGTCAACGCCTACCTCAACGCCGAAGAACCGTGGAAGGTCTTGAAGACCGACCGTGAGCGCGGCGCCACGGTTCTGTGGACCGCCCTCCAAGCCATCAGTGGACTGCGAGTGGCCCTGACGCCCTACCTGCCGTTCACATCCGACCGGCTCGGCGAGATCCTCGGTCTTGCGCCGGCCTCGGGCTGGGCCCGCCCCGATCTGGCAGGCGGGCATCCGATCGGCGACGTCCAACCCTTGTTCACGAAGCTGGAAGCGGACGCCCTGGACGAATGACGACCGACCACCCCGGCGACTCATCCGGCGACGAAGGCCCGGACACCGAAGCACCGGTATTCGAGGCCGGCGTTGGTCCGGCCACGCTGCCCGAGCTCGATCCTGCAGCTGCCTACGAACCCCTCCCAGAGCCACCTGCGCCTCCGGTGACCTTCGAACGCCAGCACTTGTCGTCGGCGGTCCGGTGGGTCTGGTTCGTCGGATACCTGATCCCGTCGCTCGTCGTCACGCTGATCGTGCTCCAACTCGACATCTTCTTGTTCCCGACGAGGACCGGACTGGCCACCTCGGGCGTGCTCGTCGCCATGCTCGCTTTCGCCGGGTGGAGGACCATGACCCGCTACAGGAACTGGTCGTGGCAGCTCGACGAAACGGAGCTGATCATCGACCGAGGCGTCGTGTTCAAGCTGACCAGGATCGTCCCAAGGGTTCGTATCCAGCATGTCGACCTATCGAGCGGTCCCGTCGACCGGCTCTTCAATCTCCGCCAGCTCTCGATCTACACCGCAGGCACCCGAGAGGCCGACGCCTCGATCCCGGGGTTGACCGCAGAACGCGCCGAAGATCTCAGACACGCGCTGATCGCCCGGCGCAGCACAGGATGACCGACCTCACCGAGCCACGCCGCACGAGTGGATGGACACCGGTCCTCACCGCCCTCGACCTCCTCCGCCAATTCATCCTTCCGCTCGTCGTCGTACTTGCCTTCCGCGCCGGCGACGTGGGCCAGTCGGCCGTCAGTGCCGGAGGTTTGATCGTCATCTTCACCGGGTCCCGGATCGTCTCGTGGCTGCGCCAGCGGTGGTGGGTGGAGGACGACCGACTGCGTGTGCGTTCGGGGGTGCTGCAGATCGACGACCGAACGATCCCGGTCGATCGGATTCAGCGCATCGATCGCAACCAGACCCTCGTGTCGCGATTCCTGGGCCTCTACGAGCTGAAGGCAGAGACGGCAGGCGGCTCTGGCTCAGAGCTCTCGCTGCGGTATCTGTCGGAAGTGGAGGTGGATGCAGTGGAGCGATGGCTCGAGGCCCGGCGTGACGTGGAGGCCAGGCACGAGCAGGCCGAGAGACAAGAAGAGCTACTCACGTCGACGCCGCTCCGTGATCTGATCATCGGGGGCGCAACTTCGAATCGCATCGGCGCCCTCGCAGTGTTGGTCGGGACCGCCTTTCAGCTGTTCGACGACGCCACTGCCGACACCTACGAGATCATCGAGCGATGGTTCCCGGCGATCGCCGAGCCATTCGCGTCCAGCTCTGGCGCGATCCTCGCCGGCGTGCTGTTGGTCACTCTCGCCTTGGTCGTCGGCTGGGTCGCCTCCATCGCCACCATGGTGCTGAGGTTCTTCGAGTTCCGGTTGGTCCTCACCGAAGGGGAGCTCCGCAGGTCGCATGGCCTGCTCTCGCGATTCCAGGCTTCCTCACCGCTGAATCGGATACAGGCGGTGAGGATCGACCAACCGCTGCTCCGCCGCATCTTCGGCTATTCCTCGGTAGTAGCCGAGACGGCCGGCTCGCCCGGCGGGAACGGCGGTGGCTCCGGGATGCTGACTCCGATCGCTTTGAACGCGCCGGCCATCGCCCTCACCGCTCGGGTGTTGGGACCACACCAGAGCGAGATCGCTCAGCTCCAGTCCGTCTCCCGGCTGACGGTTCGCCGGGGCTTCATTCGAGCTCTGCTGCTGCTTGCCGCACCGACCGCAGGTGTGGTGTTCCTCGCCGAAGGCTCAGGACCGGTCGGCTGGCTGGCGCCTCCGGTTCTCGCCGTTGCCGCCGCCTGGTGGTACGCCGGCGCACGGTATCGGTCGCTGGGATTCCGAGTGACCGACGGCCACGTGGTGACCAGAGAGGGCGTGTTGACTCGACGCTGGTGGAGCGTCTCGTTGCCGAAGGTCCAGACGGTCGCCGTCCGCCGCAGCCCGTTTCAGCGCCGGCTCGGCCTGGCGACGGTCTCGGTCGATACGGCAGGCGGGAGCGCTCCGATTCGGATCGTCGATCTCCCGGAAGCCAGCGCCGACTCGGTCGCCGGCATCCTCATCACCCGGTCGACTGCCTCGTACAACGTCGATGCAGTCTGAGGTCGTCGGGCTCCCGACTGTCGATTCATGGACGTGCGAGAGGCCGCCCGATTCGGGCGGCCTCTCGGTGCCAGACTCCCTTCGGATTCAGGACGGGGGGTAGACGCCCATCCCCTTGGCCTTTTCGGTCTGCCAGAAGATCTCGGCGATCTCGTCGATGAGTTGGACGAGCTTCTCGCCGTCTGAGGGATCAACAGACTTCTTGGCGACGCCCGCTTGGTGGATGGCGCGCCAGAACAGGTCGTCGAGGTTCGAGAACTCCGAGCGGTGATCCGCTGTGAAGAAGTCGGTCCACAGCACCGAGAGGTGGTGCTTGACGAGCTCAGCCTGCTGCTCCTTGATGAGGATGGCGCGATTCTTGAAGACCTCGTCGTCGGAATCGTGGTACTTCTGAGCGGACTTCCACACCGACATCGCGTCGATCTTCGCCTGTGCAGGGTCGTAGACGCCGCAGTACAGATCGCAATGAGCGTGAGCAACGGTTGCGGGTCGGAACAGACCCATGAGGTACCTCCATCGATTGCGTGTAACCGACCATACTCTCGCACCGGAGCCACCCGTACCGGAGCGACATGAGATTCCGCAGATTCGTCGTCGACGGGAACTCGATGCTCCCCACACTCCAACCCGGTGACTACGTCGTGGGCCGACGGACTCGCTACATCGCGCCTGGTGAGATCGTGGCATTCCCGCATCCGCATCGAACCGACTTCTGGCTGATCAAGCGAGTGGTCGCCGTCTCCGGGATGGTGGACCTCGACCAGGGCACGATCGACGGTCAGCTGTACGACGATCCGCATCGGGCACCCCTGGTCGAGGCGGGTAGCTACGAGATCGATCCGGGCACCATGTTCGTGCTCTCAGACAACCGCCGCTCGACGCGAGCCGACTCGCGGGTGTTCGGTCCTGTCGAGATCACCAACACCTACCGGATTCGATTCCGCTACTGGCCCAGGCCTGCGGTCTTCGGATGAGCCGCGACCGCTGTGTGGTTCGGATCACTGGATTGGTCGGGTGTGTTCGTGTGTTCACAATGCGGATTCGTTCCGGCATCCGGAACGATCAGCGCTATCGTCGCCCGGCAGTCCATCGAGGATTCCCCAAGTGACCGTCCCCAGCGACATCGACATCGCCCGAGCCGCCGACGTCGAAGCGATCTCCGATCTCACCGAACGGGTGGGTCTGTTGCCGGAAGAGGTCATCCCCTACGGCTACACGAAGGCGAAGGTCCACCTCGACGCTCTCAAACGAATCGGGGCCAGCCCCAAGGGCAAGTACATCGTCGTCACTGCGATCACCCCAACACCGCTGGGCGAGGGCAAGACGACCACCACCATCGGGCTCACTCAGGGTCTCGGCAAGATCGGCAAGAACGCCATCGCCGCCATCAGACAACCGTCGATGGGCCCGACATTCGGCATCAAGGGCGGCGCTGCCGGCGGCGGCTACAGCCAGGTGGTACCCATGGACGAATTCAACCTCCACCTCACAGGCGACATCCACGCCATCACCGCAGCGCACAATCTGGTTGCGGCCGCCATCGACGCACGGTGGTATCACGAGTCGCGCCTGACCGATGAACAACTCGCAGACCTCGGCTTGACCAGGCTCGGCATCGACACGTTCAAGCTCCAGTGGAACCGGGTGGTGGACATCAACGACCGTACGCTTCGCAATGTCATCGTCGGGCTGGGGGGGCGAGCCGACGGTCGGCCGCGCGAGACCGGATTCGACATCACCGTCGCATCTGAGCTCATGGCCATCCTGGCGCTCGTGGACGGAGACAGCTACGCCTCGGCGCTACGGAATCTCCGGGAACGGGTCGGACGGGTCGTATTCGGCACATCCAAAGACGGGAATCCGCTGACACTCGAAGACCTCGGTGTCGCCGGAGCCGTGACCGTGCTCATGAAGGACACGCTACACCCCAACCTCATGCAGACCTTGGAAGGTCAGGTCGCCATGGTTCATGCAGGACCGTTTGCCAACATCGCCCACGGCAACAGCTCCATCCTGGCCGACCGGGTCGCTCTCCACCTCGGCGACTACGTCGTGACCGAATCCGGTTTCGGTGCCGACATGGGCATGGAGAAGTTCATGGACATCAAGTGCCGCACGTCTGGATTGACCCCGGACTGTGTTGTCCTGGTGGCGACAGTCCGCGCCCTCAAGACACACGGAGGCGGCCCGAAGGTCGTCGCCGGCCGCCCGCTCGACAAGGTCTACACCGAAGAGAATCTGGCATTGCTCAACGCCGGCATGAACAACCTCGAGACGCACATCAAGAACGCCAAGCGGTTTGGCGTTCCAGTGGTTGTGGCTATCAACTCCTTCCCGACCGACTCCTGGGCGGAGATCAACCTCATCAAAGCGAAAGCGCTGTCAGCCGGAGCTTCGGATGCGGTGCTCGCAGAGCACTGGGCGAAAGGTGGAGAGGGGGCGGTCGAACTGGCCGAGGCCGTCGTCGAGGCCTGCGAGGAACCCAACGAGTTCTCGTATCTCTATCCCCTCAACATGTCGATCACCGACAAGATCAACATCATCTGCCGTGACATCTACGGCGCCGCCGAGACCGAGTACTCGCCGCTCGCCGAACGTCAGATCCGCGAATTCGAAGAGGCCGGCTTCGGCTACCTCCCCATCTGCATGGCGAAGACCCACCTGTCCATCAGCCACGACCCGGCCATGAAGGGTGCCCCGACCGGATACACCATCCCGGTCCGAGAGGTACGCGCCAGCGTTGGCGCCGGCTTCATCTACCCCCTGCTCGGTGAGATGCGCACCATGCCCGGCCTCGGCGCCACCCCCGCCTACCTCAAGGTGGACATCAACGACGACGGCGACGTGGTTGGCCTCTTCTAGCCCGGCTTCGCATCTGCGTGACGCTGGGCGAGCCAAGCCTGGTTCCACCATGCGGGAAACCCGGCCAGGGCACACACCAGGCCGCGTGATGCGCCACAATGGCGATCAGCCACGGCAGTAGCCGCGAGAAGGGAGGTGATGAGAACGTGACGAAGCGAGCAAGACGCAGACCCAGACTGACCACCCCCCTCGTGCGGGAAGATGGCGAACTCCGGCCCGCCACCTGGGACGAAGCCCTCAACCGTGCGGCCGCGGGTCTTTCCGAGGTCCGAGACGCCCACGGTGGGACCGCCGTCGGCATGTTCAGCTGCTCCAAGGCGACCAACGAGTTGAACTACCTCGCCCAGAAGTTCATCAGGGTCACGATGGGCAGCAACAACATCGACAGCTGCAACCGCACTTGACACGCCCCTTCGGTCGCCGGTCTGGCGGCTGCTCTCGGCGCAGGCGGTGGCACCAGCTCATATGAGGAGATCGAGAAGACGGATCTCATCATCATGTGGGGCTCGAATGCTCGCGCAGCGCATCCGATCTTCTTCCACCACGTCCTGAAGGGGATCCACAACGGCGCCCGGATGTACTGCGTCGATCCCCGCCGTTCCGAGACCGCCCAATGGGCCGACGTCTGGCTCGGGATCGACGTCGGCACCGACATCGCCCTCGCCAATGGCATGGCCCGAGTCATCATCGAGCAGGGTCTCGCCAACCGCGACTTCATCGAGCGCGCAACCAGCGACTTCCAGACGTACCAGGCGAGCGTCGAGGAGTGGACGCTCGACCGCACCAGCGAAGAGACCGGTGTGCCGGCCGAATTGATCGAAGAGATGGCGATCAACTATGCCAAAGCCCCGACGGCGCAGATCTGCTGGACGCTCGGCATCACCGAACACCACAACGGCACGGACAATGTGCTGGCGCTCATCAATCTGGCACTTCTCACCGGTCACGTCGGCCGCTACGGGTCAGGGCTCGTCCCAATCCGCGGTCAGAACAACGTCCAGGGTGGTGGCGACATGGGCGCATTGCCCAACAAGCTGCCCGGGTTCCAGGACGTCGAGAACTCCGAGCACCTCGCCAAGTTCGAGAAGGCCTACGGTGTCGGTCTGAATCCCAAGCGCGGCTGGCACCTCACCCAGATGTTCGAGGCGATGGAAGCAGGCAAGCTCCGGGCGCTGTACGTCATCGGCGAGAACCCCGCCCAGTCCGAGGCCGATGTCGCAGTGACGCGAAGGGCGCTCGCGGAACTCGATTTCCTGGTCGTACAAGACATGTTCCTGACCAAGACGGCTGAGATGGCCGACGTCGTGTTCCCCGCCGCCGCCGACTGGTGTGAGTCGGATGGCACCGTCACGTCGTCGGAGCGGAGGGTGCAACTGGTGCGAAAGGCACTCGATCCGCCCGGCGAAGCCAGGACGGACACCGACATTCTCCATCTGATGGCACAGCGACTCGGCTTCGATTGGGGGACCCCGGCGCCCGAGGAGATCTGGGACGAATGCCGGAGCCTGTCGCCTCCACATGCAGGCATGAGCTACGCCCGTCTCGAGGCACTCGAAGGGATTCAATGGCCCTGCTACGACGAGTCACACCCTGGTGAACAGTTCCTCCACTCGCGTCTCTGGAGCGACGACGTCGGGCGACGAGCGCCATTCACGCCGGTCGTCCATGTCCTGCCCGCAGACGAGTTGTCTCGCGACTACCCCTACCGGCTCACCACCGGCCGCCATCTCGACTCGTACAACACCGGAGTCCAGTCGGGTGGTTATTCCTCGCCCCGCCGGCCCGTCGGGGCACTCGAGTTGTCCCCCGACGACGCCACCGAATTGGGAGTGGAGAACGGCGATTCCGTCCGAGTCTCCTCGCGTCGCGGTTCGATCGAGGTGCCGGCACACATCACGAACGGTCTGCGTCCGGGGTTGATGTTCATGCCGGTCCACTTCCCCGACGACGTCGACGTCAACGTCCTCACGATCGACGCCTGGGATCCGAAGTCGGGGACAGCCGACTTCAAGGCGACCGCAGTCCGGGTGGAGAAGACCTAGATGGATCTCAAGCTGATCGGCGCCGCAGCGACCGATGCCGAGCGGCGGGCCATCCACGCAGCGGCCCCTGCGGCCGAGATCGAGATCGACGAGGGGCGGGCGATCACCGGAGGCCATCGGGCGCGCTCACTCCGCCACCTGCTCTTGCCGGCGCTCGCCACAGTGCAGGGGGAGATCGGATGGATCTCGCCGGGCGCCATCGACGAGATCAGCCGCCGCCTTTCGGTGCCTCCAGCCGAGATCTATTCGGTAGCCACGTTCTACGCTCTTCTGACTCTCGATCCCCGGCCAGAACGTGTCGCGCACGTCTGCGACGATTCGGCGTGCCGGGCGACTGGCGGAGAAGCGACTCTGGAGGCGCTGGGTGACAGAGACGATGTCGTGGCCAGCCCGTGTCTGGGTCAGTGCGACTTCGGATCGGCGGCATTCATCCAACGCGCCGGAGCGCCCGATCGGGTGATCGCCCCGGCCACCGCCTCAGCAGTCGAGGCGGCGCTGGCAGGAGAGGAGCCGCCTGCTCGAGATCCCACGATCCCGCGACGCTCTATCGACATCCTCGACCGGATCGGCACGGCGGAACCAACGAGTCTCGACTCGTACCGGGAACACGGTGGCTACGCCGCCCTCGAGCGCGCGCTCGAGCTAGGGGCGGACATGGTGATCGACGAGGTCACCGATTCCGGCCTCCGGGGACGTGGTGGCGCCGCCTTCCCCACTGGGGTGAAGTGGCGGGGTGCTGCAACGTCGGACTCGCAGACCCGGTTTCTGATCTGCAATGCCGACGAGTCCGAGCCTGGCACGTTCAAAGACCGCACGATCATGGAAGGCGACCCGTTCTCCGTGATCGAGGCCATGACCATCGCAGGGTTCGCAATAGGGGCCGAGCAGGGATACATCTATGTCCGTGGCGAGTATCCCGATGCCGTCAGTGCCCTCCAGAACGCCATCGACCGGGCGACCGAGGCTCGGCTGCTCGGCGACGACATCCTCGGAGAAGGCGTCACCTTCGACATCGAGATCCGACAGGGTCAGGGGGCCTATATCTGCGGCGAGGAGACCGCGCTCTTCAATTCGATAGAGGGTTTCCGGGGCGAGCCACGTCAGAAGCCGCCCTTCCCGACCGAGGCCGGGCTCTTCGGCCAGCCGACGGTCGTCAACAACGTCGAGACGCTCGTCAACGTCCTCGACATCGTGTTGTTGGGCGGTGCCAGGTTCGCCACGGTCGGCACCGAGAACTCGACCGGGACGAGACTCTTCTGCGTCAGTGGAGCCATCGATCGCCCCGGTGTCTACGAGGTCGAATTCGGGACCACGATGCGGGAGCTCCTCGAGTTCGCCGGCGGTCCGCCCGACGATCTCACTGCCATCCTGCTCGGCGGGGCGGCAGGGAGCTTCGTCGGACCGGACATGTTCGATCTGCCACTCACGTTCGAAGACAGCCGAGCGGCAGGAGTCAGCTTGGGCTCCGGTGTGGTCGTCGTCTACGACAGCTCCACCGATATGAAGGCGGTCGCCCGGCGGATCGCCCGTTTCTTCCGGGACGAATCCTGCGGTCAGTGTGTTCCGTGCCGAGTCGGTACGGTCCGGATCGAGGAAGCGCTGGCCCGGAACCTCACCGGCGACGCACCCCTGGAGACGGGATTGATCGACGACATCGACATCGCCATGAAGGACTCATCGATCTGTGGTCTCGGCCACACTGCGGCAACTGCCATCCGATCGGCGATCGACCTGGGCCTCATATGAGTTCACAGTTCACGGTTCACAGTTCACAGTTCAACCATCGCCAGGACTGCGACGAGGGCAAGCGGAACGCCCCGAGACGCTTCGACCCGCGGCGATGCGGGAACTGTCACCCGTCGACCGTCGACTGTGAACCCCTCCTCCGTTTGACGGATCCCGTCGAACCGTTGATTCGGTATTGGAGTGCGGCATGAGTGTTTCGGTGACCATCGATGGGACCGCTGTCTCCGTGGCCGAGGGATCCACCATTCTCGAAGCATGCCGTGAGATCGGGAGCGAACAGCCGACGCTGTGTTGGGTGTCGACGCTGACACCGGTCAACGTCTGCCGGGTGTGCGTCGTCGAAGTCGAGGGCTCCCGCACGTTGGTTCCTTCGTGTTCGCGCGCCGTCGAGAACGGCATGGTGATCAACACCGACTCCGAGCGTGTTCGTCACTCCCGGAAGATGGTCCTGGAGTTTCTCGACTCATCGGCGGATCTGTCCAACAGCGAGATGGCTCCCTGGATGGAGCGGTATGGTGTCGACTCGTCCCGGTACGGGCCGCGATCGGGTCCTCACGACGACCGCGACGATCGCCACGCCGGTCATCATCCCGAGCCCGACGGCTTGGTGGCAGAGACCGTCGACCAGCCGGTGAAGGTCGACAACGCCCTCTACATCCGGGACTATGCGAGCTGCATCCTCTGCTACAAGTGCGTCCAGGCGTGCGGCGAGGAGGCACAGAACACCTTCGCCATCGCGGTCGCAGGACGAGGCTTCGACGCGCGAATCTCGACCGAACTCGACACGCCGCTCACCGATTCGGCATGCGTCTTCTGCGGCAACTGTGTTGGCGTCTGTCCGACCGGGGCGCTCCAGTTCCGCTCCGAGTACGAGATGCGCCGTGCCGGAATCTGGAATGAAGCCGAACAATCGGTGACCCGAACGGTGTGCTCGTATTGTGCGATCGGCTGCAACCTCGAGCTCCACGTCCAAGACAACCGCATCGTCAAGGTGACCTCACCCCTCGACCATTCGGTGACTCACGGCAACCTATGCATCAAGGGGCGTTTCGGCTACGACTACGTCCAGGAACTCGGCGACCTGGCGGTATCGCCGATCGACGAGGTTTTGCGCGCTGCTCGGTCGGACAACGACTGAGGCGGCTCAGATACCGGCAACGAAGGCCCGGAACGAACCCGCCGCCCCGCCCACGATGGCCGCCGAATGACCGAAGCAGGCGATCTGGAAATCGAGTCCCGCCATCGTGCGCAGACTGCCATCGAACCTCGCCGACTGTCGGTTCATGAAACCACGTCGCACCCCGCCCGACCGAGTCGACATTGCCGAATCGCCGGCGAACAGCACACCACCGTGACGGTCCAAGAGGAGCGAGATGTGCCCGGCGGTGTGCCCCGGCGTCGGGACGGCGCTGAGATCGGATACGACCGGGACATCCCCATCGACAACCGTGTGATCCACTGCGACGCCTTCCGCCTGCGGCACCAGACCGATCAGGTTGCGGAGTATCGGGAAGTCCATGATCGGCGGCGGGGCGGCCGGCGCATCTCCGCGCACGACCGGGGCGTCGGTCTCCGACACGATCAGAGCTGCCCCCGAATCGCGCTTGATGGCGCCCGCCCCACCGGTGTGGTCGGCATGGCCGTGGGTGATCACGATGGCGGCGATGTCCTGCGCCTTGCGCCCGATCGTCGTGAGTCCGTCCAGGATCGCGCCTTGCCGCTTGGGAAGGCCGCTGTCGACCAGGACGACGCCCTCGTCGCCGTCGATGATGAACGCGTTGACACCCTTGGAGATCTGGTGGATTCCCGCAGCGATCTGCTCCATGCGAGCGAGGCTACCCGAGGTCGGGGTCGCCAATACGCCACGGAGGCCGATACCGTTGCGTCGACACTGCCGACGAGGTCTGAAACCACATGACGATTCCGATCACCCTCGACACGACGGGGCCGGCCTTTCCACGGACGGAATGGTTCGTGGAACTCACGGATACCGTCGCCGGCACCAGGCTCCCGAATCAGATACCGGTGACATCGGCGATCTCCGAACTGACACCAAGTGACGGCGACCGTGTTCTGGGACGGGTGAACATCGGGTTCTCGGACCGGGTCGTTCTCATCGAACGAACCAACGGTGCCGATACGCACGTCGTGAGTGGGATCGAACTGGAAGCCATCACCACCAGCCAGATGCTGACGACATATCTCGACCGGGCGCTCACCGGACGCTCGTCACGCCAGACGCTCTCGATCGGAGTCGTGGGATACGGACCGTTCGGCGGCATGGGCTATGCCCACGGGCTGGCCTGCACCGAGATCGAAGGACTCGAGTTCGTTGCTGCCGTCGACCCGAGCGACGAGCGCAGAAAGGCAGCCGAGTCCGATTTCCCGAGGATCGAGACATACGGCAACGTCACCCAGATGATCGAGGATGGGGGCGTCGACCTCGCGATCGTCGCCACCCCACCTGCCCATCACGCCCCTCTCGCCGCACAGCTCCTCAGCAACGGCATCCATGCCGTTGTCGAGAAGCCGATGTGTCTCACCACCGAGGACGCCGACCACTTGATTGCGACGGCGGCCGAGCGTGACCTGCTGGTGACCGTCCATCAGTCGCGACGCTGGGATCGCGATTACCTGGCCCTGCGAACCGTCGTCGAGTCCGATCAGATCGGTGACGTGTTCAACATCGAGACGTTCGTTGGTGGTTTCGGACACCCGTGCCGGGCGTGGCACAGCGAGGAGTCGATCTCCGGTGGCGCGATCTACGACTGGGGCAGCCACCATGTCGACTGGATCATCCAGCTGTACGGTTCGATGCCGACCACGATCCGTTGCGTCGGGCACAAGCGGGTTTGGCACGACGTCACCAATCTCGACCAGTTGACGTTGCACATGATGTGGTCGGACGGTCGGGAGGCGACGTTCCGCCAATCCGACATCGCCGCCATCCGCCGGCCCAAGTTCTACCTGCAAGGCGAGATGGGCACGCTCGAAGGACACTATCGGCCGCTCATCGCGGAACGGCTCGAGCCGGGTCGCGGGTACGTCAGTGTGGAGTCCCATCACGCCGAAGCGCCTGTCGACCTCGAAATCCGCCGCTTCGACGGATCGACCACTTCGGTTCAGCCGGCCGAACATCCCGGCTGGAGCTTCCATGCGAACCTCGCCGACCATCTCCTTCTGGGCGAGCCACTCGCCGTGACACCGGATTCGACCCGTGACGTCGTCCGGGTCCTCGAGGCGGGTCATCGATCGGCGTCAGAGGGCGGGAGTGTGATCACGCTTGAGTGACCCTCTCCGGCTGGGCGTCGTCGGTGCGAACTCGTTCGTCGCACGCGCTGCCATCTACCCGGCAGTGGCTGCTACGAGCGCTGTGGAGATCGTTGCTGCAGCATCGAACTCGACGATCCCGCCCGAGGTCTCCGGGGCGGCCCGCCGCTCGTACCAGGAGGTGCTCGACGACCCCGAGGTGGAGGCGGTGTACCTCCCGCTCCCCAACCATCTCCACAGAGAGTGGACCGAGCGGGCGGCGGCCGCCGGCAAACACGTGCTGTGCGAGAAGCCACTGGCCACAGCGCCGCATGATATCGCTGCGATGTACGAGGCCTGCCGCAGCACCGGGGTGCTGCTGGCGGAGGCCTACATGACCCCTTTCCACCCCCGTTCGCGGGCGGTGGTGGACCATGTCCGGTCGGGCGCGATCGGTGATCTCCGCTCGATCCGCACCGAGTTCAGCTTCACGATCGGACCCGAGCACGCAGACAACTACCGGTGGGTACCGGACCATGGCGGGGGTGCACTGTGGGACGTCGGAATCTACGCACTGTCGCCGATCTTCGATCTGCTCGACCACCCCAGCGTCCGCAGCGTCACGTCACAGATCGGGCCCTCAGGAGTCGACGTCACGACCTCGGTCACGCTCGCTACCAATGAGGCCATGGCCACGACCCTGTGTTCGTTCGAGATGCCCGAGCGGCAGCTGCTCGAGATCCGCGGGACGTCCGGAACGATCACCGTCGATCGCCCTTTCACCCCTTCGACTCCCGACGATCACTACGTGATCGAGCGCCTCGACGGGCCTCGAGACCGGGTGGTCACCGGTGGCGCCGATCCATATCGGATGATGCTCGAAGCGTTCGCCCGAGGCTGCCGGGGCAGGTCGGAGTGGCCACGCAGCCAGGCAGAGACCCTGGCGATGGTCGGCCAGATCGTCGAGATCCTGGCGATGGCCAGTCCGGGGTCGGCGCCTGCGCGACCGAGCATCTGACCGGACTCATGTTCGCTCGTTTCGACGATCTGAGGCCACATCGCCGACGTTCGTTTCAACTCGACAGTCCTGTGGAGGTCTTGGCGGCTGCCCGGGTAGAGGATGTCCCCGACGTGCTGGAAACGGCCGAGCGAGCAGTTTCGCAGAACAAGTGGGTCGCCGGGTTCGTCAGCTACGAGGCTGCACCGGCATTCGACGAGTCGCTCGTCGTCCGCGAAGTCGGTGGGACATCTGTCGAGGATCTGCCGCTCGCATGGTTCGCCGTGTTCGATCATCGCGAGTCGGTCTCTGCAAATGGCGGCGCCTACGAGCTGGGCCAGTGGAGCCCTTCCACCGACGAGGCTCGTCACCATGCGGCGATCGCCGAGATACGGAGACAGATCCGCGAGGGACACACCTACCAGGTGAACCACACGTTTCGGCTGGAGGCGCCATTCTCCGGTGACGCACACGCGCTCTACTCGGACCTGGCGTCATCGCAGACGTGCGGGTACGGGAGCTACATCGACGCCGGTCGATGGGCGGTTGCCTCTGCGTCGCCCGAGCTCTTCTTCGAGTGGCGCCACGATCGCATCGTCTCCAAGCCCATGAAGGGGACCATCCACCGCGGCACGACGCTCTCCGATGACGAAGAGCGGCGACGCCAGCTCTTCGGATCCGAGAAGAACCGGGCGGAGAACTTGATGATCGTCGACATGGTGCGCAACGACCTGGGACGCGTCAGCCGCATCGGCTCGATCAGAGTGCCCGAACTGTTCTCGACCGAGAAGTACGACACGGTGTGGCAGATGACCTCGACTGTGACGGGTCGGCCAATGCCGGGGACGAAGCTCGTCGATGTCTTCAGTGCTCTCTTCCCATGTGCATCGATCACCGGTGCACCCAAGGTCTCGACGATGGAGATCATCTCTCAGCTCGAAACCACACCGCGAGGGGTGTACTGCGGCACGGTCGGATTCGGGGGTCCAGGCCCCGCCGGGCCGGAGTGGGCATTCAACGTTGCGATCCGCACGGTGCTGGTCGACCGCGATGAGGGGCTCGCGTTGTACGGCACAGGCGGTGGCATCACCTACGACTCGACGCCGGGTGACGAGTACGCCGAGGCGCTGCTGAAGACGCAGGTATTGGCGCGACGGTCAGCCGATCTCGAACTGGTCGAGACGATGCGCTGGGATCCCGCCTCCGGGTTCTTCGAACTGGCCCGCCACCTCTCTCGCCTGTCCGACTCCGCCTGGTACTTCGATGTGCCACTCGATCCGGCGGAGGTGCGAGCGGGCCTCGACCGGGCAACCAAGAGCGCAGAACAGGGACTGAAGGTGAGGCTGCTCGTCGACCGGACCGGCTGGATCACGGTCGAAACCGAGCCACTGCCCCAGCCCTCGGCTATGCCGTTGGCGTTGGCGATCGACACCGAGGCAGTTGATCCCCTGGACCCGCTGCTCCACCACAAGACCACGAGCCGGGCCGTGTATCAAGAGGCGGCAGAGCGCTTTCCCGATGCCGATGATGTGGTGCTCGTGAACCACTCCGGACGCGTGACCGAGACCACGATCGGGAATCTCGCAGTCCTCATCGACGGCAGCTGGGTCACGCCCCCGGCGAAGGACGGCCTCCTCGCTGGCATCCGGCGGGCGTCGATGCTCGCCACAGGCGACCTCACCGAGCGATCGGTGACCGTTGATGAGCTACGAGCCGCCGACGGGATCGCCCGCCTCAACGCAGTGCGCGGATGGGAGCCGGCGATCCTGATGGACGCCCCGGGTGAGGGTTGTTCCCCTTCACCATCGCCCTCGGGCCGATAGCGTCGAAACTGATGATGTAGCCAGACCTCATGCCCGGCCTCGAGTCTCGGGCGAGCTCCCGACGCACGAGTTGCCCGATGGGCTCGAGATCCGGACGGTCACCGGGATCACGTCCGACAGATATGGGAGGCAGACCAGGCGGCGTTTCGAGATCACTGGGGCTGATCGAAGCCGACCGAGAACGACTATCGGCACTTCCTCGAGGATCCCCATCGCGACATCTCGTTGTGGCGCATCGCCTGGGTTGGCAACGAGGTCGCCGGGCAGGTGAAGTCGTTCATCAACCCCGAGGAGAACGAGGCACTCGGCAAGCAGCGCGGCTGGACCGAGTACATCTCGACG
>JAHEIN010000006.1:33284-44136 GCA_024639335.1 bacterium
CTCGAGGGACTGACTTCCGGCTCTTCAACCCCCGAGTCACAGCGCAGTACGGTCTGAATTGAGCGAGGGGGTTCTATGAGTGTGTGGCCCCTCATTGGACTGCTGGTGTGCGTGCTGAGCGCCGGCTGCGCTATCGAGCCCGAAGCGGTCGATCGATCGGCGCCGCCCGCTTCGCAACCCAGCCCGACCCACCTCCCGGATTCCATCGACATCGACGCGCCGTGGGGACACGAAGCACTGTTGTTTTTCGATGCGCTCCATTATGCGCGGGCAGGAGAGAATGCCGACCGTTTCGGCAGTTTCTACACCGCATCCGCCACATTCGAACACGAGATGTTCGGCGCAGTGCGCGAAGGACGAGAGGAGATAGGAGAGTCTGTCGGCTGGTGGGACCGGAGCCCGGCCACCGTCCAGCAGCTGTACCTCTCAACCGATGGAGCGATAGCAGTGACCGAGATCCACATCATGGGCATGCAGAAGACGGCAACCGAACTCGGCGGCTTCCAGATCCAGGAAGGCCGCATTGCGCGAGAGCACCATGAAGCGAGCCTCACCGAGTTGGTGACCGACGGCCTTGCCAGGGCAGATCGTGTCGATCGGGTTCGAGACCTGTACGAGCGATACGTGACTGCATGGGCGTCGGGCGATCACAGCCGAATTGCCGCGACATACACGGCGGATGCTTCGCGGCGGGATGGTCTCTTCGGGGGAAGCAGGGTGATCGGCGAGGCATGGACAGAGAGTCTCCCCTGGTGGCTGCGGATGGGCGTGAACGACGCTCGCCTCGAAGCGGCGTACTCGGCGCCGACCGCACATGCGTCGACGGTCACGCCCGCCGTGTATTCGGTCCCGACGAAGACCGACCCGGACATGGCGCATGCGCTCGTCTCCTTCGACATCGACGGATGCCGCATCCGGCTGCTCGCATATTGGAAGCTCGACGACTACCTGATCGCTGAGGAGGAGATCTCCTACGAAGTCGAATCGCTGCGGATGTGCGCACCAACCCTGGGAATCGATCGTCTGCCAACTGGCTGGTGGAGTGGCCTCGAACTCCCCGATCCATTCATCGAGCACGTGACTGCACACATTGCGTCCGCCGATGGCGAAACGATCGAGGTCATCAACGCAGGAAGACGTCAGATCGAGTTGATCGAATGGGGTCTGTCCCGATTCGATCGAGCAGGACTCCCCACTCCGCAGCCTGATGTGATCGCGTTCCCACCTGCGGCGTGGTGCGCGCGCGGGGTCGGTGAGTTCGCAGGGATCGCGGTGTTCCAGCCAGGCATCACCCGCGTCGAGATGTGCCTCGGCTCCGAAGAGATCTGTACGGATCCCTTGTGCGAGATCATGCGGATCGATGCGCGCTTCGGCCTGCTCCACGAGCTGGCTCATGTGTGGGAGCGCAACCATGTCGACGACCCGACACGGGGCGAGTTCCTCGCTCTTCTGGGTCTCGACGTCTGGTCCCACATTGATCCTCCTTGGGTCACCAGTCCGGTGACGGAGGGGGTCGAACAGGCGGCCGACATCATTGCCTGGGCTTTGATGGACGAGCAAGTGGAGCTGGCTCGACTCCCGGATGTGACGACCACGCAGTTGAACACGGCCTTCCACCTCCTCACCGGGGCCACACCGCTCTGGCGATAGGCGACCCGGCCACATCGAGAAGAGGACTGTGCCCTCATCGACAGACCCCGCACGTTTCTCCCAAGCACCGCAATCCGCTTGACTGACTCCGATGCAGATCGGCATCCAGCTTCCCGAGGTCGAGCGGATCGTTTCTTGGAACGAGTACCGCCAAATGGCGATACTCGCAGAAGAGGTCGGGTTCGCATCGATCTGGCTGGGCGATCACTTCCTGTACCGGCGCAAGGACGAGGACCTGGGGCCGTGGGAGTGCTGGTCGATGCTCGCGGCGCTCGCAGCCGTCACCGACCGAGTCCTGCTCGGGCCGCTCGTCTCCCCCACTGGATTTCGCAACCCGGCGGTGCTGGCGAAGATGGCCGCCACCGTCGACGAGATCAGCGCAGGGCGCCTGATCCTCGGTCTGGGCTCGGGCTGGAACGAGCGCGAGTTCGACGCATACGGCGTGCCCTACGACCGGCGTGTCAGCCGTTTCGAAGAGGAATTCACGATCATCACGGAGCTCATCCGCAAAGGCCGGTCTGACTTCTCTGGCGAGTTCTTCAGCCAGGACGACAACGTCCTCATCCCCCCCGCACGTTCCGACCTGCCGATCATGATCGGCTCGACCGGACCGAGGATGCTGGAGATCACGGCGGGCGAGATGGATTGGTGGAACGAGTGGTTCGCCAACTTCGGCAACCGCCCCGACAAGCTCGCCAGGCTCGTCGATCAGCTCGAGGCCGCATTGGCCGACGCGGGCCGCGAGCTCTCGGAGCTCGTGACGTCCGCGGCGGTCTACGTCGAGCTTGCCGGGGCCATCGGTCGCAACAACACGAGGCGCGTCAGCCCGATCGCGGGAGAGCCCGGGGAGATCACCGAACAACTGATGGGCTTCGCCGGGGTGGTCGACCACCTCCAGCTGATCGTCGACCCCATCACCCTCGAGTCGATCGAAACGTTGGCCCCGGTCGTCCAAACGATCCACAACGCCTGACCTGCGCTGAGGCGAACCCAGGGTTCCTCAACGGGATTGTTCCGGATCTCAGCGCAAGGTTCGCCCTTGGTGGCACTGCGACCGATACGACCGTTCAGTGGGAGCCGAACACCTTGATCCCCTCGTCGGGGTCGCCGTCAGGGATGCGGTCGACGCCCACCATGCGGTCGATCACCATGTTCTGGAACCGGTGGAGCGGCTCTTCGAATCGGTAGCACATCCGGCCACCCGCATAGGCGGTGGTCGAGATCCCGACCTGGACCCGTTCGACGATCTCGATGTCTTCGGCGTTGACGTGATCCCAGAAGTCGGCGAGTTTCTCCATTGCGTCGTGGGCCCCGTCCGATTGCATGGTGGAGGGATGGGTGAGGATGTATGTCTGCTCAGACGTGTGGCCTGGTCCATGTGGTGTGAGGATCATCACAAACATGTGGTTTGGGAGCACCGATATCGACACGTTCGGGAAGAGGTGCATGAAGCGACCGGAGACCAGTTCGTCATCGGTGAGCCTCGGGGCCGGCGGGAGCTCCAGCCAACCCGAGTTGTCAGCCTGGCTGACCGGATTGGTCATCATCCCGGTGTACATGCCCGGACCCTGGTAGCGGTAGTGGTCCTCCATCCGGGACACCTTGATCAGCTCGGGGTGCACCCACGGAAGGTGGTAGTACTCCATGAAGTTCTCGGCGATCAGCTTCCAGTTGGCATCGATCTCATACCCCTTCTGGGCCGCCACCCTCCAGCCTTCGAGCCCGTAGTTCGAGAACCGACTCGGTAGATCCCCGAGCCAGTCGGAGAGCGGCTTTGCGCCGTCCACGAGGTTCACGAACACCAGCGGCCCCCATGTGTCGATCTCGACACCGATCAGCCCGTAATCGGCCTTGTCGAACGACTTGGCGTCGAGGTCGAACATCGCCTGCTGATCGACGGGGATGTCGGATCCCTCGAACAGCGGCGTTCCCAGGCACTCCCCGCTCAACGCGTAGGCCCAGGCGTGGTACGGGCATCGGAACCGCTTCGCCTTCACCACCTGATCGCAGGCGACCAACTGCGATCCACGGTGACGGCAGACGTTGTGAAAGGCGCGCAGTCGACCCTCTTTGTCCCTGGTCACGATGATCGAGGTGCCGGCCACATCTCGCACGATGGTCTCCCCGACGTCTGCAACCTGCGAAGCGAGCCCGACACACACCCACGAGGTCGACCAGAGCGCCTGTCGCTCCTGGGTGAAGAACTCGTCGTCGTGATATGCGGCGGGGATGAGCGTCGACGCCATCTCGACCGGAAGTCGGGTCTGTGCGTACGCTGCCTCGTTCCGGAATGTGGAAACTTCCGCCATCGATTCTCCCTGCGATCTCCGCCGACGGATCGACGCTCTACAGTCCCGGGAACGCTACCGGACCACGCTGTTGCGCGGCCGGGAAACCCGTCCTCTTCGGCGAGGTCCCGACATGGGTCAGAACTTCTCAGCAACTGCACTCTTCCGCAAGGGGATCACCCGCGAGGACTGGCCGAGGGCATGGCGTCACCATGACATGGCGGCCACTTACGAGGTGGTCATCGTGGGTGGAGGGATCCACGGGCTGGCAACCGCTTACTACCTCGCCAAGAACCACGGGATCTCGCAAGTCGCCGTCCTCGACAAGGGGTACATCGGAGGCGGAGGATCAGGGCGGAACACGGCGATAATCCGGGCGAACTACCTCACGCCCGAGGGGTCGCGCTTCTACGACCGATCCGTGGAGCTGTACAAGGGCCTGTCCGAAGACCTCAACTTCAACATCATGTTCGAACAGCGCGGCCATATGACTCTCGCCCATTCGGATGCCTCTCTGCGAACGATGCGGTGGCGGGCCGAGGTGAACAAGCTCCAGGGCATCGATTCGGAGGTCATCGCGCCAGACGATGTCAAGACGCTGGCACCGATGATCGACACTTCCGGCCGAGTCGGCCATCCGATCGAGGGGGCCCTGTGGCACCCTCCGGGCGGCATCGCTCGCCACGACGCCGTCGTGTGGGGGTATGCCCGCGGCGCCGATGCGCTCGGGGTCCACATCCACCAACAGACCGAGGTCACGGCCATCGACGTCGACGGTGGCCGAGTCACGGGTGTCCAGACGTCGGACGGCCCGATCAGTGCTCCGGTGGTCATCAACTGCACCGCCGGCTGGAGCTCGATCATCTCCGAGATGGCCGGCGTGAGGTTGCCGATCACGACGACCCCGCTCCAGGCGGCCGTCACCGAACCGGTCCAGCACTTCCTTCACCCCGTCGTGGTCTCGGGAACACTTCACGTCTATGTGAGCCAGACCGCCCGCGGGGAACTCGTCTTCGGCGCAGCCGTCGACCCCTTCACCTCGTACAAGACCAACGGCTCACTCGAGTTCACCGAGGGGCTGGCGTCGCACATCCTCGAGCTGATGCCGGCCGTCGGCAAGATGCGGCTGCTCCGACAGTGGGCCGGGCTGTGCGACATGACGCCCGACTACGCACCAATCATCTCGGGAACGCCGGTAGACGGCTTCTACGTGGATGTCGGCTGGGGCACCTGGGGGTTCAAGGCGGGACCCGTCGCGGGTGAGCAGACCGCCGAGCTGGTGGCGACGGGGCGGACACCGGAACTGATCGAGGCGTTCGGATACAGCCGATTCCCGAATGGCACACTCACCGCCGAAAAGGGTGCTGCGGCGGTGGGGCACTGATGCGTTCCCAGTTCCCAGTTCACAGTTCTGCCTTGGAACCATCGACGCATACTGCGGTCGACACTCCAACTGTCAACTCTCGACCGTGAACTGTCTACCCGCCCGACGACCGACCCGTTCCTCACATGACGGCGGTACCACGTGTTGCTGATCGTCTGTCCTCATTGCGGGCCGAGGACGGATTCGGAGTTCGCCCATCGCGGCGAGATCATTCCCCGACCGGGCAGCGATCCAACACCGGAGGCTTGGCGGGCGTACCTATACGAGCGATCGAACACCGCAGGTATGCAGACCGAACGCTGGTTCCACACACACGGCTGCCGAAAGTTCATCGACGTCGAGCGCAGCACCATCACGAACGAGATCACATCAGTACGGGCCGTCGGAGACGAGACATGAGCCGCCTCGTGCCGCAGCCAGACGAGGTCATCGACCGGTCGCTGCCGGTCGCATTCACCTGGAACGGCAGGCGGGTGACAGGCTTCGAGGGCGACACGATCGTATCCGCGCTCCTGGCGTCGGGTCACGACCTGGTGAGCCGCAGCTTCAAGTACCACCGGCCCCGCGGCCCATTGACGGCGTCGTTCCTCGATCCGAGCACAATGGTCCAAGTCGACGACGAGCCCAACGTGCGCGCCGGACATCGGCGCATTCGACCAGGCATCGCTGTGAGCGCTCAGAATGTCTGGCCGTCACTCGAGGTCGATGCAAGAGCCGTGAACGGGCTGATCGGCCGGTTCCTCGCCCCGGGCTTCTACTACAAGACCTTCATGAAACCGGCATCGCTGTGGCCGCTGTACTCCAACGTGCTCCGGCGGTTTGCGAGCGGCGGAGCGGTAACAGAAGAGATCTCAGATGACCGGTACGACGCCCGGTTCGCACACCCCGACGTCCTGATCGCCGGGGGCGGACCGGCGGGGATGGCGGCAGCCCTGGGCGCGGCCGACGTGGGAGCGTCGGTCATGTTGGTCGAGGAGGAGCCGCAGCTCGGCGGACATCTGCGATACACGTCGGGATACGGCGATGTCCGCTCCGATCTCGCCGACCGCGCCGAGGCCCATCCAGGCATCGAGATCTTGACCGATTCGGTCATCACCGGCCGCTACGAGCACAACTGGGTGGCGGTCGTGCAACGCTCCCACCCTGGGACCGTCGAGCGCCTCATCAAGACCCGCGCCAAGTCGCTCGTGGTCGCTGCGGGCAAGGTCGAACGGCCATACGTCTTCGAAGGCAACGACCTTCCGGGTGTGATGTTGTCTACGGGTGTGCAGCGCCTCATCAATCTGTATGCCGTGCAACCCGGAACCCGGGCGGTCGTGCTGACGGCCAACGAGACGGGTGATGCAGCCGCTGAGGACCTGCGGCGGGCCGGCGTCGAGCTCGCAGCGATCGTCGATGCCAGAGAAGGCCACGACATCGTGAGGGCCGCCGGCACGAAGAGAGTCCAACAGATCCAACTGTCAGACGGCCGGACCGTCGACGCCGACCTGTTGGTCACTGCGGCCGGATGGACGACCCCGACATCGCTGCTGAACATGGCGGGTGTGAAGCCGGTATACAGGCCGGACGCCGCACGGTTCATCCCGGACTCGCTTCCACATGACGTGCTCGCCACCGGCGGTGTCATCGGGGACGGAACCGTCGACGAGCTGATCTTCCACGGCACCGAGATCGGTCGGATCGCTGCCCACCGGGCGCTCGCGGTCAAATCGTCATGGCAAGCCGCGGTTCCATCGATCGGAGAGGCCGACGTGGTCGAGGCCATCGAAGACGCTCCACCGACACTTCGGCCAGAGTCGCATCTGGAGCTGTATCGAGCGACAACCCACGGTTTCGTCGACTTCTCCGAGGACGTGAAGTCGAAGGATCTCATCTCGGCGGCGCGTGAAGGCTACGACTCCATGGAGCTGTCAAAGCGATACACGACCGCCACGATGGGGCCGATCCAGGGAAAACTCGAAGTGGGCAATGCGGTCGCAGTGCATGCCGATGCGATCGGATCGTCGATTGCGGAGGTGGGAACCACAACCTGGCGTCCGCCGTACGCACCGATCTCCCTAGGGGCGCTGGCGGCCGCGACCCATCACGTGGAGCGGGTCACTCCGATGCAATCCTGGCACGATGCCCACGGGGGCGTCCGGATGAGGGCGGGAGCATGGTGGAGGACCGACCACTTCGGAGACCCGTCCATCGAGGTCACGAACGTCAGAACCAACGTCGGGATCATCGACGTGAGCCCGTTGGGCAAGATCGAACTGCGGGGGCCCGATGTCGCCAGACTGCTGGAATTCGCGTACACCAACCGCTGGTTGAAGCTCGGCGTCGGAAAGGTCCGCTACGGCGTCATGGCAAACGAGGACGGTGTCGTGATGGACGACGGCGTCACAGCCCGTCTGGGTGAAGACCATTACTACATGACGACGACGTCTGGAGGGGCAGGGCGAATCTGGAACTGGCTCGACGACTGGCTCCAGACATCGTTTCCCGATTGGGATGTGCGGATGACCGCCGTGACCGACGGATATGCCGGTATCAACATCGCCGGACCGAAATCGCGAACGCTGCTCTCTCGACTCACCGACATCGACGTCTCGGCCGATGCCTTCCGATACATGTCGGTGAGGGTTGGAACGGTGGCAGGTGTCGCCGGTTGTCGGATCATGCGGATCGGGTTCACGGGCGAGCTGTCGTACGAAGTCCACGTCCCCGCCGGATTCGGGCTGTACCTGTGGGAGACGTTGATGGAGGTCGGCGCCGACCTCGGTATTCGCCCCTTCGGTGTGGAGGCACAGCGGATCCTCCGCCTCGAGAAGGGTCACTTCATCGTCGGCCAGGACACCGATGGGCTCACGCAGGGCTTCGGGCTCGGCATCGACGGGCTGATCAGACTCGACAAGCCCGACTTCGTCGGCAAGCCGGAACTCGTGTGGCAGCAGGAGCGCAACGATCACAAGCGGCTCGTGGCGATCCAGCCGGTTGAACCCGGTCTCGTGCCGGACGAGGCATGCCAGCTGATCGACGGCAACGACACAAAAGGCTGGGAGATCGTCGGTCGGGTCACGTCGAGCCGCTATTCCCCCACGCTCGGCCGTTCGATTGGGCTCGCCCAGGTCGTCCCGGGCTACGCCGCGCCGGGCACCGAGATCGTCGTCAGGCTCACAGACGGCTCGGATTCGGCCGTGCGAGTGATGGAGCATCATGCCCACTTCGACCCTGAGGGAGTACGTCTTCGTGGCTGACACGCCGATCGCACGCAGTCCACTCTCGACCGGATCGTCTGTCGATGGCTGGAATCGTCACGAGCCGCTCACGACGTCCGGGATCAACATCACCGACGTCTCGGGGATCACGATGTGGCGTGACTGGTCAGACGATGCGCCGATGGGGCGGGTGAGTGTAGAACAGGATCACACGGAGTTCTCGACGTCCCCCAGGGAGTTGACGGTGATCTCAGATCGATCGATGCCGGAGGACGCGGTCGATCTGACCCATGTGAGAGCGACGCTGCGGACATCGGGACCCAACGCCCGGCAACTGCTCATGCGACTCACACCGCTCGACCTGACCGCCGACATGTTCCCCGTCGGCTCAGCGGCACGTACCATCGCTGCCGACATCACGACCGAGATCGTCCACGACGCTGCCGACACGTACCTCTTGATCACGTCGAGATCGTTCGCCGGCTCGCTCTGGCAGGCCATCGACTTCGCAGTCGAGGAATGGCGCCCGCCATCATGAAGATGTCACTCGTAGCAATCATCCTCCCGATCTAGAGCGGGCCAAGGCGTTCTACGAGAAGCTCGGATTCACTCTCGACGTCGACCACCAGACTGAGGGCTTTCGCGTCGTCCAGTTCACGCCGCCGGGCTCGCCGTGCTCGATCGTCCTCGGTCGTGGATGAGCCGGTCACCGATCGTCGGCCTCCATCTGGTTGTTCCAGACCTTGCGGCGACTGTCGAATCACTCCGCGCCCGGGGAATCGACACGTCGAGCCGTTCGTCTACGGAGCCGACGGCAAGACACGGGGGATCGAACACGACGACTATGCGTCGTACGCAGAGTTCGCCGATCCCCACCAGAACGTGTGGCTCCTCCAGGAAGTCCCATCACGCGCTGCATCGACGACCAGCGAAGACGGCTGATCACCAAAGCTCGAAACCGGGTCAATCTGACTGACCCAGGTGAACAGGGTTCCCAACCGAGATGACGCCACCCTCCACCACGGTCGCCGACACGCCCGCCCGATTCCTGAGCGCTGCCCGAGCGCCCGGTCCGACCGCCGCCTCCATGACCTCGCATGGAGCGCAGTCGCGCCACACCTCCAGGACGACATCGCCGATCTCGATCCGCGCACCGTGAGACCGTGGCAGCGCCCCAGCCTCGACCGTGATGTTGCGCCGTGTTACACCTTCGGCGATCGAGTCGCGTCCGAGCTCTGCTGCTGCCTTCGCGAGTTCACCGGTCGCAACCACCGTCACCTGTCGACGAGTGCCGAAGTAACGGTCACCCCGGAGTCCCTTGCCCTCTACCACCTCGACCCAGTCGACGGGTTCGACCGGCTTGCCATATCCGGGTGCCAAGTGGATCGCCTTGACCGTTCCCTTCATGCCGGGAGGGTATAGCCTTCCGCTGGTGACGTTCGAAGAATTCGCCACACTGGCGGAGAGCTTTCCAGCTTGCGTGCTCGAGTACCCGTTCGGACCGGATTCCCGGGTGTACAAGGTCGGCGGGAAGATGTTCTGCACGCTCACGGAGGATCCGCCCCACACCGCATACATCAAGGCCGAACCAGAGATCATCGACGAGCAGAGGGCGATCTTCCCCAACGCTGTTGACCGTGCCCCCTACATGCACGAGCGTCATTGGAATCGCGTCAAGATCGCCGACGTCCCCGATTTCGAGTTGGAAGACTGGCTCGAAGACTCCTACCTACTGGTGGTCGCCGGGCTGACGAAGAAGGGTCGTACGGAGCTCGGTCTTGACTGATCCGTGGATGGTCGAGGGACAGCCGCACGCGGCGTAACCTGACTCGAATGGAATCAGCGACACGACCGGGTCGTCACGTTCTCCACGGCCTGGTGATGGGGGCCGCCGACGCGGTGCCCGGGGTGAGCGGTGGGACCATGGCGCTGATCATGGGGATCTACGAGCAGCTGCTCAATTCGATCTCTATCGGATTCCGCATGATCCTCTCGGCGGTGCGCGGCAACGGCGCCCGCGCCGCCGAGCATTTCCGTTCGATTCAGTGGAGTTTCATCCTCCCGCTGGTCGCCGGGATCGCCGTGGCGATCGGAATCGCGTCGATCTTCGTTCCCGAGCTTCTCGAGCGCTACCCGACCGAGAGCCGAGCGCTCTTTCTCGGGCTCGTTGGTGCATCCATCGCCATTCCGTGGAACCGGATAGCCAATCCGGGTTACCGGGCTGTTTCCACAGCGTTCGCCTTCGCAGTCCCTGCGTTCTTTCTCTCGGGTCTCCCGAGTGGGACGGTCCAGAATCCGGCTCTATGGATGGCGTTCGCCGGCGCCGCAGT
>JAHEIN010000237.1 GCA_024639335.1 bacterium
ATCGAATTGTCGACGGTGTCCGAGACCGAGATCAACCTCCCGTTCATCACGGCAACAGCCGAAGGTCCGCTCCACCTCCAGTACAAGCTGACCCGCTCTGAGTTCCAGAAGATCACCGAGGCCCTGCTGGGCAGGGTGGAAGGACCGGTCAAGTCCGCCGTCAAGGACGCAGGCATCTCGATGGACGACATCGACCACATCGTGATGGTCGGTGGCTCGACCCGAATGCCGGCGGTGCAGGAACTGGTGCACCGGCTCACCCAGAAGGAGCCGCACAAGGGCGTCAACCCCGACGAGGTGGTCGCCGCCGGCGCTGCCATCCAGGCGGGTGTACTCAAGGGTGACGTCAAGGACATCCTCCTGCTCGACGTCACTCCGCTCACCCTCGGCATCGAGACCAAGGGTGGAGTCATGACCAAGATGATCGAACGCAACACCACGATCCCGACCCGCAAGTCGGAGGTCTTCACGACCGCCGAGGCCAACCAGCCCGAGGTCGAGATCCACGTGCTGCAGGGCGAGCGGGCCATGGCGAACGACAACAAGAGTCTCGGCAAGTTCCGCCTCACGGGGATCCCACCGGCACCGATGGGAGTCCCGCAGATCGAGGTCACCTTCGACATCGACGCAAACGGCATCGTCAATGTGACCGCCAAGGATCGCGCCACCAACAAGGAACAGGCGATGACGATCACCGGTGGCACTGCCCTCGCCGAGGACGAGATCGACAAGATGGTGAAGGACGCCGAAGCGTACGGGGAGGAGGACCGCAAGCGTCGTGAGGCCGTCGAGACTCGCAACCGCGGCGACCAGCTCGTTCATCAGACCGAGAAGGTCCTGTCGGAGCAAGGCGAGTCCCTCAACGACGACGAGAAGTCGGGCATCGAATCGGCGCTCGCCGAGCTGAAGACCGCGCTCGGCGACGAGACCACCGATTCGACCGAGATCCAGGCGAAGATGGATGCACTGGTCGAAGCCAGCCAGAACGCGTTCACCCGGGTCTACCAGGAGGCTGCTGCCGCAGCCGAAGGTGAGCCGGGCGCACCGAGCAGCGAAGCCGAGGAAGACGAGGACATCGTCGAAGCCGAGATCATCGACGAGGACGAATGACCCGGCACGCCACACGCCTGCGAGGCCGCGAATGAGCACCGACGAGCTGCCAGAAATCGAAATCGTCGAGGGCGAGGTCCTCGAAGCCAACGGGGAGGGCAGCCAGCCCTCCCCGTCCCCGGCCGACCTGGGCGTCGACCTCCCGGAGGACCGGGAAGAGGCGATCGGTGTGCTCACCGCACACCTGGCCGAGGCTCGGAGCCAGGCCGAGAACCACCTCGACGATCTGCGCCGAGTAGCTGCAGAGTTCGACAACTTCCGAAAGCGCTCTGCTCGCGACCGCGATCTATTGGTGGCGAGTGCGTCCGAGCGAGTCGTTCGAGCGATGCTCCCGGTTCTCGACAGTTTCGACGCTGGCCTGGCAATCGAACCGTCGACCGAGACAGAGCAGAAAATGCTCGGAGGCATGCGTAGCACTTACGACCAACTCAAGGACGTGCTCGGCAAGGAAGGCCTCGAACCGATCGAGGCTGCAGGGGCGCGCTTCGACCCCGAACTGCACGAGGCAGTGACGTCGTCTGGTGACGGTGATCTGGTGGTGTCCCAGGAGTTGCGTCGCGGCTACCTGCTCGGAGGTCGCGTATTGCGGGCCGCGCTGGTTGCTCTGGAGAGCGAGTGAGATGAATCCCGACTGGGCGGAGAAGGACTTCTACGAGATCCTCGGCGTCGACAAGACGGCGCCGGCCGAGGAGATCAAACGCGCCTATCGGAAGCTCGCCCAGAAACTGCATCCCGACGCCAACCCCGACGATCCGAGCGCAGAGGACAGGTTCAAAGACGTGTCCGAGGCGTACTCGATCCTCTCGGACGCCGAGAAACGCAAGGACTACGACGAGTTCCGCCGCGTCGTCGCATCCGGCGGGTATCCCGGAGGCGGCTTCGGTGCGGCCGGGGGCCCGTTCGGAGGTCAGAACATCCGGGTCGAGGACCTGAGCGACCTCCTCGGAGGCTTCGGCGACCTCTTCAGCGGCGGCGGTGGCCGATCCCGAGGCACCGGTCCACGGCGGGGCACCGACCTCCAGGCAGAACTCCACCTCTCGTTCGACGACGCCGTCCACGGCGTCACAACCACCGTCGCTGTCCGCGGGGAGGCCGCGTGTGCGCGCTGCCACGGTTCCGGGGCCGAACCCGGCACGTCGGTGAGCACCTGCCCGACGTGTAGTGGCACCGGCCAGGTCGCGCAGAATCAGGGGCTGTTCAGCTTCGCCAGCCCGTGCCCGGAATGCCGGGGGTCGGGCCGTCGAATCGAACAGCCGTGCTCGAACTGTCGCGGGCGGGGCACAGAGGTCCGGAGTCGCAACATCAAGGTGAAGATTCCCGCAGGAGTCAAGGACGGCGGCACGATCCGGCTCCGTGGCAACGGCTCCCCCGGAACGAATGGCGGCACTTCCGGCGACCTGCTGGTCAAGGTCCATGTCGCCGGCCACGGGGTGTTCTCGCGCAAGGGCAACGATCTGCTCGTGACCGTCCCGGTGACGTTCGCCGAGGCTTCGCTCGGCACGAAACTCGAGGTCCCAACGATGAACGGGTCCGTCAAGCTGAAGATCCCGGCCGGTACTCCGAGCGGGAAGACCTTCCGGGTCCGAGGCAAGGGTGTGACCCCGAACCGTGGCAAGGCCGGCGACCTGCTGGCGAAGGTCGAGGTCGTGATCCCGAAGCGGATGTCGAAGGACGAGAAGCGGCTGGTCGAACAGCTCGCCACGTACGATGACGACTCGATCAGGTCACATCTGGAGGTGTGAGCATGAGCAAAGAGACACGCAGAGCGGTCTTTGTGATCTCGGTCGCCGCCGAGCTCGCCGGCATGCACCCCCAGACGCTGCGGATCTATGAGCGGAAGGGCCTTATCGAGCCCTTCCGCACGTCGGGCGGGACCCGGCGGTATTCGCAAGAGGACATCGACCGCCTCAACCAGATCCAGGAGCTCACCGAGCAGGGGCTCAACCTCGAAGGGGTCAAGCAGGTCATCGAGTACCAGGACAAGATCGTCAGACTCGAGAAGCGAGTCGCTTCACTCGAGGCCAGGCTCGAAGCCGTGCAGCGCGAGGCCGAACGCCGAGTGAGAGAGGTGCGCCGTTCGTACCGGCACGAGATCGTGCTGAGATCCGCCATGCTCCCCGACGTCAGCCGCGACGAATAGACGGCAACCCCTCGGGTCGACCCAGCTATCGAGCGCCAGCGGACCGCGCTCCGACACGTTGCCGACACCGCTTCAGTTGGCGATGGCAACTGGACGCCTATCAGGCAAGAGGGTGGCCGGTTCTGCACCGGCCACCCTCTCCGTGCGCTGCGTTCGCAAGGAGCCAGTGACGACTACTTCGACCGACTCATGTCGAACGACTTGAGCGACTCCAAGGTCCCCCCGGAGAGCGACGGATCGAAGCCCATGGCACCGATGTTTCCGCTCACCACCGCATTGCGGTATTGGCTGGTGTAGCGACCCGAGT
>JAHEIN010000238.1 GCA_024639335.1 bacterium
GAACCCACATCGGATCGAGACCGGACGTTCATGGCGGGATCTCCCTCCCGAGCCGCCATCGACGGCACCGTTGCGACCGCCTGCCACCTCGGCACAGCCGGCCACGACAGCAACGAGGTCCTGGCCGTGGGCGCGCATCGGTCTGGGCGCTGCGGCGCTGGCGATCGGCATCTCGGTAGGCGTGTGGGCCCCCTGGTCGGGAGCCGTCGAGGATACGCCACAGCCTCTGGCGCTCGACGACCTTCCCGAAGCGATCGTCCCCGACCCCCCACAGGACTTCGGTCAGGAGCCGACTCCGCCGGACGACCCGTTCGTGGTTCCGCCCGAGGGACTCGATACGCCCGAAGACTTCCTCGACCAGATCCCCGAAGACTTCCTCGACCAGATCCCGGAGGACTTCCTCGACCAGTTCCCGGACGGCTTCTTCGACGGTCTACCCGGCGCCGCCGTCGAGACGAACGGCCTCATCGAATTCGGCGAACTCCCTGACGGCTATCAGGCCAGGAGCAACGTCTTCAGCGAGTCGACCGAGCGGGCCAGCCAGCGCATACGCCTCCTCGGCCCCGCTGGACCCGTGGACGTGCAAGCGATCCGGGGTCCCGACGTGTCGCTTCCTGCAGCCGGCGAGCCCTTCTCGGTTGGCGATGCCGAAGGCAAGCTCACCACCACCGACGACGCCACGACGCTCTCATGGTTCGCCGACGACGTGCTCATCACCGTCGAGGTGGCTTCTGGATTCGAAATCGACATCTTGGCTGCGATCGCGAACGCCGTGGAGGTATCACGATGACGACACCGAACCCGGAATGGGCGAGCGAGGTCCTCTCAGCCGCGCGCTTCGAGCTCGGCCGGGTGGTGGTCGGGCAGGACAGGATGTTGGAGCGGATCCTGACAGCCCTCCTCGCGAACGGGCACTGCCTCCTCGAAGGTGTCCCCGGGCTGGGCAAGACGCTCACCTTGTCGACGCTGGCGCGGGTGCTGGGCGGGAGCTTCTCCCGGATCCAGTTCACCCCCGACCTCCTGCCCTCCGACATCGTGGGAACCAGGATCTACCGAGCTTCTACTGAGAAGTTCGATGTGGAGCCGGGGCCGATCCTGTCGAACTTCGTCCTCGCCGACGAGATCAACCGGGCGCCCGCCAAGGTCCAAGCAGCCATGCTCGAAGTGATGGCCGAACGCCAGGTCACCATCGGCGATCAGACCTTCGACGCCCCGCGGCCGTTCCTGGTGATGGCGACACAGAACCCGGTGGAATCAGAGGGCGTGTACCCGCTACCCGAGGCGCAACGTGATCGCTTCTTGATGCGGGTGCCGGTCGACTACCCCACCGAGTCCGAGGAGCTCGAGATCATGCGGCGCTCCGACATCACCCCCGAAGGAGCCAAGGCCGTGCTCGATCCTGCCTCCGTCTCGAATCTCCAACGGATCACGTCGAATGTCTTCGTCGACCAGCCCGTTGCCGAATATGCGTTGCGATTGGTGACCGCCACCCGCTCCCCCGGTTCCGCCGGGCTCGATCAGCTCGAGGGTCTCATCGAGTTCGGCGCCAGCCCGCGGGCATCACTGGCCCTGGTGGCATGCGGCCGGGGGCTGGCGCTCTTGCGCGGGAGAGACTTCGTCACCGAACAGGACGTGTACGACATCGCATACGACGTCCTCAACCATCGCTTGATTCTCTCGTTCGAGGCTGTGGCCGACGGGGTGAGCGTCGATGACATCCTCGTCGAATTGCTGACATCGATCCCTACCGGACGCTGATGGATCCCGCCACCTTCGACCGCCTCCGGCATCTCGATCTGACGGTTGCCCGCCGGGTCGAGGGTCTGCTGCAGGGTGACCATCGTGGCCTGCTGCCCGGCCCCGGTCAGACCCCGGGCGAGGCGCGCCCCTATCAGCCGGGCGACGACGTGCGGCGGATCGACTGGAATGTCACTGCTCGGACGCAACGCACTCACGTCCGCGACACCGAGGCCGATCACGAGCTGGAGACGACCCTCGTCGTGGACGTATCGGCGTCGATGACGTTTGGCACCGCACTCGGAACGAAGATGGACGTTGCGCTCGCCGTTGCGGCCGTCTACGGGTTCGCCTCACTCAGCGGAGGCAATCGGGTCAGCGCAATCGTCCTGGGTGACGAGATCCTCCGCATCCCGGCGCGACCCGGCAGGGCACATCTGTACGCCGTCCTCGGCGCGATCTCCGAAGCCGAGGGTTCTGGACGGCTCGACCTGGCGGCAGGTCTGGGTGGCGTCGCCAGAACACGCTCGCGCCGCGGACTGGTCGTGGTCATCTCGGACTTCCTGGATGAGGGTGCATGGGAGCGGCCGATGCGCATGCTCTCTCACCGACACGAAGTCGTTGCCGTAGTGGTCTCCGATCCCCGGGAGCTGAGCCTCCCGGACGTGGGCGTGGTGCTGATGGAGGACCCCGAGACCGGACGGCAGAGCTGGGTCGATACCGCCAGCCGGCGGTTCCGTTCCGCCTATGGCCGAGCGGCCCTGGATCGGCAACGGGACGTCGAGCGGCGGATCGTTCACTCTGGCGCCCACCTGCTCCCGCTCAGCACCGGACGAGACTGGGTTCGCGATATCGTGACCTGGGTGCTCGGTCGGCGGGCGGGCGCAGCTGCCGGCGGGAGAACGGCATGAGCGTTGAGGCGCCGATCCGCCTGCTGGCGCTCGTGATCCCCGCTGGGCTGGTCGCGTGGTACCTGATCACGCGCAATCGCCGTTCGAGACAGGTCATCCGCTTCACCTCGATCGACCTGGCTGAACGTGTCACGACCCGCGCCGGCTGGCGGCGCTGGGTCACGGCAGGCGCCGGGATTCTTGGAGCGATCGTGCTCGCCGTTGCCTTCGCCCGGCCAGTCGTCGCCGTGCCGATCCCCCAGGAGCAAGCCAGCCTGATCCTGGCTGTCGATGTCTCTCTGTCGATGGGGTCCGACGACGTTGCGCCGAGCCGGATCGAAGCCGCACAGGACGCGGCCGCTCGATTCGCCCGCATCGCCCCCAACGACCTCAACATCGGCCTGGTGGCGTTTGCGGGCACGGCGCTGCCTGTGCTGGCTCCCGACACCGATCGCACACCGCTCGAAACAGCGATCGAACGGCTCGGTCTGGGGCAGGGCACGGCGATAGGTGAGGCCGTCTTCTCATCGCTCGACCAACTCGAGGCCTCTGTGCCGGAAGCAGAGATTCCCAAGGCCATCGTGGTGCTCTCCGACGGCGAGACGACGGTCGGCCGTCCGGATTCGGAGGCAGCAGCCGCTGCGGTCGAGGCCGGCGTACCGATCTACACCATCTCGTTCGGAACACGCGCCGGCGCGATCGACGTCCGGGGCGAGCGTGTTCGCGTCCCGGTCGCACCGGAGCCGCTCAGGCAGATTGCGGAGACGACCGGAGGCCGGTTCTTCGAGACGGCGAGCGAATCGGACCTCTCGCAGATCCTGGCGGAGATCGGCTCGGAGATCGCCTTCGAGACCGAGGACCGTGAAGTGACCGACTGGTTCGCCGCCGGCGGTCTCGGACTGCT
>JAHEIN010000239.1 GCA_024639335.1 bacterium
TCTCGACCAGCCTCTCGATGAGTTGGGGGTTTCCGACACTCGCTCGAAAGGGTTCACACCTTTGGTGGGGGCATCCAATGTCGTGAGATACTCGACGGGTTCGCGACCGGACCGTACACGAGGGCACTCGACAGGGCTGGGCCGGGGCCCGGCGAAGGAGGACAACGTGGAGGGCTTTGAGGGCCCGGACTCTCCCACAGCGAGAACCCGGGCAGGGAATCACTCGATTGGCAGATGGATTGGCGATCGGCCAGGAAACCCCGACCGGAGATCCGGACCGATGATCAATCACGTGGCCATGCAACATCCAACCCCAGACAAGGAAGCACGATGACCTGCTGTAGAAGCCGCCCGATCCGAAAGCATCTCGCGGCACCGAGGACCAAGCACGAAGGAGACGCGCCTCGCGCCATCAACCCTGTCAACACCACACGCACGTGCAACAAGTTGCGGTCGGTATACCGGTATACGGCGGAGGTGATGTGATGGCCTTGGATCGGGGGACGCTCGCCAAGATCGACCGTTCGATCCTCGCCGAGTTGGATCACGATGCGGGTGTGCACCTGGTGAAGGTTCCGCTATCAGACGCGGCGTGGTCGACGTGGCGCCGCTACTGCGAAGCCGTTCGCGTCAGCATGGGAGAAGGCATTGCCCGCCTGATCGCTCACGAGCTCGGCACGCTGGTGAACGAGGCCGAGCATCACGGAGCGGTGTTCGCTGCGGAGCTGTCGCGCCAACTCGTGGCCAGGTCGGAGGCCCTCGACGTCCGGGAACGCCGCCTGGCCGAACGAGAGCAGTCGCTGAAGGCATCGGAGCGTCTCCTCCGGGCCCGAATCCGACCCTTGGATACGACAAGTCGCGCGAGCGTTGGTCGAAATGATCCCTGTCCCTGTGGCTCGGGCTTCAAATACAAACGATGCCACGGCCACTGACGGAACCACGGAAAGTGAGATATAGATGTTTCCGGGATTGCCGGTTATCTCTCACTGGTAGGTGCTCCATAACGCCGCAGCGGGGTGACTGATATGGGCGGGGGCGCCACGGCACCCAGGAGCCCTGTCGGTCGTACGGGTCTCTCCCCAGGCGTCTCGTGTGGGTGGGCTTCAGGTGAGTGCTCCGATTCCCAGGATGACAACGCCTGTGAGGTGGAGGGGGAACATGACGGCGCCGAGGGAGTAGCCCAGACCTTTCTCGCGGAACTCGTCTCGGACGCTGCGAGCGTGGTTGACGAGGTCTTTGGTCGTCAAGAGGACAGCGCCGGCAACGACCAGCGCTGCGCCGAGGGTTTCGAGCCATGGCGTCAGGTCGGAGGCAACGACTGCGATCACGAGCCCGAACAGGATGGGCGCCTGCATGTATCCGGAGAGGTGCGCAAATCGAAGGTACTTGGGCACGTCGGGCTCGGATGCACGTATGCGGCTCATCATCAAACCCGTGGCAATCCCTGCAACGAGCATGACGAATCCACCCCAGAGCAGTATCCGAGATGCTGTGTCGATGGTCATGGTTCTCCTCCATATTCGGTCCCGGGATCCAGTGGGTACTCGTCGTCGGCTCCCGGGATGCTGCCGGTTCGACGGGCGTGGAGCATCAGTGCTTCGACCGCCCAAGTGGCGGTGGCTGCGGCTTCCTCTGTCGACTCGCCGAGGACTTCGGTGAGTTCGACGAGTGCAGCGCTGCCTGTCATCAGTTGGACTAGGTCGATGAGCCGCTTCTTGGATTCGGCATCCAATCCCACCGACCATGCGTCGAGCACGAGGTCGAGGTATGGCCGCTGGCTCTTGCGTCGCTGAGCCCGAACCTGCTGGCCCGCAACGGTCCGTAGTTGGGCTCGCAGATGCGGAAGTTGAATCTCTTCGGACCACGCCACCCGCAAGTACGCACACAGGTCTGAGCCGTCTGGGGCCGGCAGTGGCAGCCGCGTTGCCGGGTCGTCGACCTCTGCCACCGAGCGCACCAGCGCTGCAGTGTCGTCGAAATGGCGATAGACGGTCCGAAGCGAGACACCGGCCCGCTCGGCAACCACCGGCATCGACAGCGCCGACGAGTCGCCCTCGACCAGCAACTCAGCTACCGCATGAACGATCCGACGCCTCGTGAGCGCTACCTGCTCATCTCTCAAACTCATGACAATGATTATGCCATAGTGGCACGGATCTTGACATCATTTCGAATCTCCCATAGGGTTGCGATGTCGCGAGAGGGAGGAAGACCATGCGGAAGACCGTCACAACGCTTGCTTTGGTGGCAGCCATGGTGGCGATGGCGGCGCTGCCGGCGACGGCAGCGCCCAACAACAAGAACAACACCGAGGTGATACCACTGGATTGCGGAGCGCCGATTGGGGACGCCATCACGGTGCGAACTGTCCCCGGCGAGGGCGCATCAGGATGGAACGTCGACACCGGCGACCACTACGTCGCCAAGGCGTTCAGCTTCGAACAGGAGGTCACCGTCAAGATCACCGACGGAGCTGAAATCACGGTGGCATTTGAAGACACCGATGACTTCGGTGCCTCAGCACCTGCAAATGGACGCAGAGAACTGGTTGAGTGCACCGACAGCTTCGAGTTCGTAGATGGACCGTTCACTATCGATGCCGAGTTTGCCGCTCAGGGCAACGCAGACCTTCAAACGGACATCTTCGAGGAGGGCCAGGAAGTCACGATCTCCTTCACCTCGACGTTCAGGGTTCTGATCCTCATACCCGGCAACTAGCCACAGCACCCGACTCGGTACAAAGGACCCCCGCCCAAGCGGGGGTCCTTTGACGTCGATACGCAAGTGCCCACCGACATCTCGCCCGCCGCAAAGGGGCACGGACCTTGCGGGCGATCCACCTCCCATCAACTGATCCCGGACGAGAACGCTCGCATCTCCAGACCACGCCGATGGCACGTCGGTGAGCGGGTATCAGACCTGATCAATTACTGCGCTGTAGCGCTGTTGCGCCGCTTGTGCGGACGTTCCGAGCAAGTCCCCGATCCGTGCCCACGAGATGCCAGCATGGCGAGCAGCGACCACAGCATCGATGATCTGGCGTTCGCTGCGCGCCCGAGCCAACGCAGCCCGCGACAGCAGATACTCCTCAACCGGACGCTCGTCACCCTCGGACGGCTCGTATTCCTCGAACCGGCGAGCCAGCTCTTGTGCATGATCAAGGATCTCTTGAATCGAACGGGGCATCACATCACCTCAAGAATCGTTCTCTGGCCAGCATGGGGTGAACGATGAACTCCAAGCCCTCGGCCTCGGCAACGCCGACCTCGAGAAGCCGTCCGGCCTCATCTCCACCGATCAGCATGACCATGTCATCCAGTACGAATAATCGGATGGGATTGCGGTAGGCGTGGAGCATGTCGTCGTCGCTGATCCCGTGCTTGCGGGCACTTTCGAGGATCACGGGATCCGTCACATCAACTTAGCTTGACGCAGTCTGGACGTCTGCCCCTCGCGTAACGCCGATCATCAATTCGGGGACGAGAACGAGCAGCTCTACGAACCGAGCAGACCGGCAC
>JAHEIN010000007.1:0-31179 GCA_024639335.1 bacterium
TCGTCGAACCACACGACCTTGATCACTCGGGCGTAGTAGTAGAACGCGATGACGGCGTTGACGGCAGCGATGACCGCCAGCACGGTCGCTCCGGTCGTCCCGGCGGTGATCGCCGCCCGGAACATGATGAACTTGGCGAACCACCCGGCGAGCGGGGGGATCCCGGCCAGCGAGAAGAAGAACATTGCAGTCAGCACGCCGAGCCGGCCATCGACCCGACCGAGCCCCGCCCAATCCGCGATCTCTCCCGAGCCCATTCGCCTTGCACCTTGAATGACGATCGCAAACGCGCCGAGGTTCATCAGCGCATAGATGACCAGGTAGACCACTGTCGCCTCGAGCCCGTCTCCGAGACCCTCACCGGACACCGCAGCGGCAGCAAATGGCACCAGCATGAAGCCGGCCTGGGCGATCGACGAGTACGCCAACAGGCGAACGATGTTGGACTGCCTCAGCGCCGAGAGGTTCGCCACGGTCATGGACAACGCTGCAAGCGCCCAGATGCCCGGCCCCCACACCTCGGTTTCCGTCGGCAGTGCGAGATAGACGATTGCGAAGAGTCCGACGAAGCCCGCGATCTTCGAAGAGACCGACAAATAGGCGGTGACCGGGGTCGGTGCGCCCTCGTAGGTGTCTGGTGCCCAGAAGTGGAAGGGCACCGCAGAGACCTTGAACGCAAACCCGACCAGGATGAAGATGATCGCCAGCCCCAGAAGCGGCTGGGCGTTGTCTGGGATGGTCTGTACTGCAACGGCGATCTCGTCGAAAGCCACTGCACCGGTGAGGCCGAAGAGCATCGACATGCCCCACAAGAGGATCGCAGTCGAGAGCACGCCGAGAATGAAGTACTTGACCGACGCCTCGTTCGACTTCATGTCTCCCTTGCGCCAGCCCGCCAGCATGAACAATGGGGCGGTCGTCAACTCGAGACCGATGAACAGCACGATGAGGTCACGGCTCGACGACATCACGACGGAACCGAGGATCGACGCGATCAGCAGGAAGTAATACTCGCCCTGGTAGTACCGCTCGGACTCGATGTAGCTGACAGACATCAGTATCACGATGTATCCCGAGAGGATGAACAGGCCTTTGAGGACGATCGCGAAGTCGTCGACCACGTAGGACCCTTCGAACATCGATCGGATATCGACCTCCGAGGTCGCCAGCACGACGAGAAAGAACCCGGCTACGACCAGTCCGATCAAGCCGACGATCGCCGTCAGGTACTTGCTGCGACGAGGCAACACGAGGTCCAATCCGAGGACACCCAACAGGGTCACCGCAATCGTGATCTCAGGAGCAAGCGCGAGATAGTCGATGTCCCAAGTCACTGCCGTGCTCCGGCCGGGCCGTTGTGGGTGCTGGGTTGTGGGTCGCGTGGCGAAACGGGAGCGGAGCCGAGGGACTCATCACCCATCGCCCAATACCCAGAACGACTGTTCACCGTCATCCTCCCGTCGAGGCGGTCACGGTTGCCCCGTAGGCGGTTTCGACGAGGCTGACGACTGCGTCGGTGGTGGCACCGAAGACGACGCGTGGATAGAAGCCGATGATCAGGATCAGCACGATGAGCGGCACCCAGGCGGTCATCTCGTAGCGATCGACGTCGTGGAACTCCTGGCCCAGCCATTCCTCGTTGGGCTCGCCGAGGTTGACCTTCTGCAGCATCCAGAGCATGTATCCGGCGGTGAGCACGGTGCCGATGGCACCGAGGACCATCGACGTCCGGAAGATCCCCAGACTCGACTCCGCGAGCGAAGGCAGCGGGTTGTACGCACCGAGCAGGGCCATGAACTCGCCCCAGAATCCGGCGAGCCCCGGGAGCCCGAGCGATGCCATGGCGGTGAAGGCCAGGATCCCGCCCATGACCGGCATGAGCTTCTGGTTGCCTCCAAGACGAGACATCTCCCGGGTGTGATAGCGGTGGTGCATCGAGCCGGCGAGGAAGAAGAGCAGGCCGGTGATGAGACCGTGGGCGACCATGCCGATGATGGCGGCGTTGATGCCGATGTCGGTGAGTGTGGCGATACCCAGCATCACAAAACCCATGTGGCCCACCGACGAGAACGCAATGAGGCGTTTCATGTCGGTTTGGGCCAGACAGGCGAGTGAGCCGTAGATGATCCCGATCACCGCCAGGATGGCGATTGCCGGCGCCCAGATCTCGGACGTCTCGGGAAGGATCGGGATCGAAATCCGGATGAAGGCGTAGGTCCCGAGCTTCAGGAGGATCGCCGCGAGCAGAACGGACCCAACGGTCGGAGCGGCGGTGTGGGCATCGGGCAACCAGGTGTGGAGCGGCCACATCGGCACCTTGACGGCGAAGCCGAGGAACATTGCTCCGAAGATGAGCCATGCGGCGGTGCCAGAGAGCCCACCGGCCGACTCGGGAATCGAATCGAGGCCGAGTGAGATCAGGGTGGGGATGTCGAAGGTCCGCTCTCCCCCGTTGAGGCCACCCGAGTTGAAGTAGAGCGCCAGGAAGCCCAACAGCATGAACGCCGAGCCGAACAGCGTGAACAGGAAGAACTTGATCGAGGCGTAGAGACGGGTCTCGATCTCCCGACTGAAGCCCGGGATCTTTCGCATCGACTTGTCGCCCCACACGCCGATCATGAAGTACATGGGTAGGAGCACGACCTCGAAGAAGATGAAGAACAGCACCAGATCGAGCGCCACGAACGTCCCGTTCATGCCGGTACCGAGGATGAGCATGAGGATCAGAAATGCCTTGGGGTTCCTCGGCTCCTCCCAGTGATCCCACGAGTAGATGATCGCCAGCACCAGCACGAAGGTGGAGAGGACCAGCAAGGGAAGGCTGATTCCGTCGACGCCGATGTGATACCTGGCGTCGATGGCGTTGATCCACGAGGCGTCGGCTTCGAATTGGAACGATCCGCCTGCCCCGTAATCGAACAGCGCAATCAGGACCAGCGACAGACCGAACGTGACGAGTGAGATCGTCAGCGCCAGCTGCTTCGCCAGCGACTCGTTCTCCTTCGGAACCATCAGAAGCGCCACCGCCCCCAGGAGCGGCAGGAACACGATGAGGCTCAACCCCCATCCGCTCTCAAACAGTTCCATTGTGTTCTCCCTCTCTCATTTCAGACTTCTCGGCTTCGTACGGTTGTGGCCTCGGTTCGATCACTGGATGATCACCACCACGATCACCAACACGAGCGCAGCGATCACCACGCTCGTGGCGTACTGCTGTACCCGCCCGGTTTGGAGCTTGCGCAGCGACGACCCGGCCGAATCGGCGACCGCCGACAGCCCGTTGAAGATGCCGTCGATGCCGCGCTGGTCGAGCCCGTTGTACACGAAGCGCCCTGCAAGGCGGACTGCGCCACCGACGCCATTGACGATGTTGTCGAGGACGTAGGTGTTGAACCAGTCGGTCGCCCGCGCCAGCGGCCCGCTGGTGAAGCCCACAAGCCCGAGAGCGGCATCATCGACGTAGTACTTGCGACGGAGCAGCGGATACAGCACCGGGATCTCCACGCGATCACGTTCACCCTGGGTGTCGCGGTCGGGCGCGAACAGCAGCCAGCCAATCACGATGCCGCCGACCCCTGCTGTCAGGCCGTATGCGGCCAGCGCCCAATCGAGCGACTCGGGGTGGTAGTCCCCCATGGGAACCACTCGGGCGCCGAGCCAATCGGTGAAGTTGCCGAACGACCCGAGCTTGAGTCCGGGCACATTGAGGAACCCGGCCAACACCGACGGAACCGCCAGGATGATGAGCGGGGTCGTCATGATGGCCGGCGACTCGTGGGGATGGCCGTGGCCCTTGTAGGTGCCGAAGAACGTGAGCGCAACCGCTCGGGTCATGTAGAAGGCCGTGACGAAGGCACCTGCGATGGCAACCCACATGAACCCGACATAGCCCTCGTGATCGAGGGTCGCGAGAATCTCGTCCTTGGAGAAGAACCCGGCGAAGGGGATGATCCCCGCCAACGAAACCGAGCCGATGACGAACGTCCAGAAGGTCTTCGGCATGTCCTTGCGGAGCCCTCCCATGTCTGACATGTTGTTCGAGTGGACGGCGTGGATGACCGATCCCGCCCCGAGGAAGAGCAGCGCCTTGAAGAATGCGTGTGTGAAGAGGTGGAAGAGCCCAGCGGTGTACCCACCGGCGGCCACCGCAGTCATCATGTAGCCGAGCTGGGACACCGTCGAGTAGGCGAGCACCTTCTTGATGTCGTCGGCGACGAGCGCCAGGAGCCCCATCGCGAACAACGTGATCACACCGATCGTGACCATGATCGGGCGGATGCCCGCCTCTTCGGCGAAGGCCTGATACAACGGGAAGGTTCGGGCCATCAAATAGATGCCGGCGGTCACCATCGTGGCGGCATGCATGAGTGCGGAGACGGGCGTGGGGCCCGCCATGGCGTCGGGGAGCCAGATGTGGAACGGGAACTGGGCCGACTTGCCCATCGCTCCGAAGAACAGCAGGAGGCCTCCGGCGGCCGCCACCGCTCCGAGCGACTCGTTCCCTGCGGCAGCGGCCTCACTGATCGCCGGGAACGAGAAGTCGCCGATCGCCAGGCCCACGAGAATCGCTCCGAGGATCAGGCCGACGTCAGCCACTTTGTTGGTGAGAAACGCCTTGTTGCCCGCTTTGACGTTCTCGATATCTTCCCAATAGAACCCGATCAGCAGATATGAGGCGAGTCCCACTCCCTCCCACCCGATGATCAGCTGGATGAGGTTCGGGGCGCCGACGAGGATGAGCATCGAGCCGGCGAACAACGAGAACGCTGCGAAGAACCACGGAACTCTGCGGTCGCCGTGCATGTATCCGACCGCATAGATGAACACCAAGAGACCGACGAACGAGACGACCCAGTACATCATGATGCTGAGTCCGTCGACCATCCATCCGAGCTCGAAGATCAGCTCTCGCCCCTCGAACAGCCCGATGTTGGCGATCTCGAAGTGGACCTCGCGCACGATGCCCTCGGTCATGTTCTGGAAGAACAACACCGAGGCCCAGACCAGGTTGACCGCCATCGCTCCGATGGCGAACTCGGCGCCGTCGTTCTTCAGTTGCTTGCCGAGCCAGATGATCAGCAGGAATGCCACGAACGGAGAGATGAGCATGATCCCGGCCGTGTCGGCAAAGAACCCACCCTCCGAGAACGACCCCCCGTGGGCGCCCTCTTCCGCTGCGAACACGAGGAGGTCTGTCACGCGGCGGGTCCTTCAGGCAGTTGACAGTTGACAGTTGACAGTTGACAGTTCTCCCGAGGTCCGACTCCATGTGGAACCGAGCGCCTGACGGCACTGCGCATGTCATGCCGTCGGCCAACCCTGCGGTCTGGGCCCGACTGTGAACTGTGAACTGTGAACCGTGAACTCGTCATCAGAACTTCATCAGGTTGTACTCGTCGACATTTGCGGATTGGCGATTTCGGAAGATCATCAACACGATCGCAAGACCGATCCCGACCTCGGCAGCAGCGATGGTGATCACGAAGAGCGAGAACACCTGGCCGATCGCTTCGCTCGTACGGAGATAGGCCTCGAACGCAACGAGGTTGATGTTCACCGCATTGAGCATGAGCTCGACCGACAACAGAATCATCACGGTGTTCCGACGCACCAACAGCCCATAGGTCCCCATGGCGAACAACAGCGCAGCCACGATGAGAAACTGATTCACCAGCATGCAACGACCTCCGGCCGTTGGTTGTGTGTCTTGAGTCGCGAGTTCTGGGCAATCGAATCATGACCCAGGACCCAGAACCCAAGACTGTGTGCGCAGCGAGTCATACCGCTCCTCGCTCTTCTTCTTCGACGGGCGTGAGGTCGCGACGGGCGATCGTGATGCCACCGACGAGCGCTGCGAGGAGCACGAAACCGACGATCTCGAAGGGGAGAACGAAACGGACGATCAACGACTCGGCCAAGGTGACCGTGTCCGTCGGGGTACCGACGTCGGTGAGCTGATCCGAACCGAACGCCTGTAGTGAGGTGTAGGCGAGGAGCACGAACAGACCGAGAGACACCACGGCCGCCAGCGGGCGGGCCTTGGGGTTGTCCAGGCCAGGCTCCACGTTCAATGGTGCCCTCGTGATCATGATTCCGAACAGGAACAACACGATCACTGCGCCGATGTAGACGAGCACGAGCGTCCATGCCACGAACTCGGCGGACATCATGAGGAAGAGCGCGGCAGTCCCGGCGAGGGTGGCCACCAGGAACAGTGCGGCGTGGACGACGTTCTGGGAGGTGACGACCCGGAAAGCCGACGCCACCACGGCAGCGCCGATGGCCAGGTACACCCAGTTGACGGGATCGGAGAGCCAATCAGCGAAGGTCATCTGTGGCCTCCTGCGTCGGCCGCCGGTTGACAGTTGACAGTCGACAGTTCTCACGGGGTCCTGGTCCCTGTGGAACCGAGCTGTCGGCGCCACGGTGACCGTCATGCCCTCGGCTCACAGCGTGGTCATCGGCGGACTGTGAACTGTGGACTGTGAACTGTGGACTCCGCGACTGGGACATCACGTCTCCAATGCCGGGGCATCGGGGACGGTGGTGAGCCAGTCCTGGAGGCGGTCCTTGTCGTGGAGCATGTCGCCCATCGCCAGCTCCGAATACTCGTAGTCGGGACTCCAGAACAGCGCGTCGAACGGACACACCTCGACACAGATGCCGCAGTACATGCACAGGGCGTAGTCGATGTCGAACCGGTCGAGCTCGGCCCGGACCTTGACCCGGCCTCCCGGCTTGTCGGGCTGCTTCTCCTCCTTGTGCCCTTCGATGTAGATGCACCAGTCGGGGCACTGCCGGGCGCAGAGCATGCACACCGTGCAAGCTTCCTGGTCGAGAGCGATCACACCCCGCGCACGGGCGTGGGGCTCTTCCTTGACGACCGGATAGTTGACCGTCTTGAGGTGCTTCTTCGGCAAGAAGAGCGTCTTGACCATCGTCGTGAATGTCACTTTCAGACCGGTCAGCATGCCGCCACCCGGGATGGTTGGCGTTGCCATCAGATCACCACCTTGAGGATCGCTGTGCCGATGATGTTCACCAGCGACAGCGGGATCAGGAATTTCCAGGCCAGCGTCTGGAGCTGATCTTCCCGGAACCGGGGGAAGGTCCATCGGAACCAGATGATGATGAACACCAGGATCGCCACCTTCGAGATGAGGATGATCGGCCCGGCAAACTGCAAGACGTCGTCGGGGATGAATGGCGCCCAGTAGCCGCCGAGGAAGAGGGTGGCGGCGATCGCCGAGAGCGTGAACATGTTGGCGAACTCTGCGAGGAAGAAGAACAGGAATCGGAAGCCGGAATACTCGGTGAGGTAACCCATGACGAGCTCCGACTCGGCGATCGGCATGTCGAACGGTGTGCGAGTGAGTTCGGCGAGGGCGGCGATGAAGAAGATCACGAATCCGATCAGCTGCGGAATCACGAACGGCAGCCCTCCGGTCCATCCGGTCTCCGAGAACCAGCCGGCCTGGGCCTGCACGATCCCGTCCAGACTCATGGTCCCGGCCATGACCACCACACCCACGGTGGCGAGGACGAGCGGGAGCTCGTAGGCGATCAACTGCCCGGCGGCGCGCAGGCCGCCAATCAGCGAGTACTTGTTGGCGGACGACCATCCGGCCATCAACACGCCGATCGTGGAGATCGACGAGATCGCCAGGGCGTAGAAGATCCCGATGTCGAGGTCCTGGACGATCAGGCCCGGACCGAACGGCACGACGACGAAGAGCGCGACGGTGCCGAGCAACACGAGGGCGGGAGCGAACTTGAAGACCGGCTCGTCGGCGTCCTCGGGGATCAGGTCCTCTTTCTGGAAGAACTTGATCCCGTCGGCGAGCAACTGGGCCCACCCCCACCGGCCGCCTGCGAAGTACGGTCCCATGCGATTCTGCATCTTCGCCGAGAGCTTCAACTCGGCGAACCCGACGGCCAGCCCGGCCGCAGGGATCAATGCGGCGACGATGAGCACCTTGCCCAGCAAGACCACCCAGAAGTTGTCGAGGAGCGCTTCCACTCAGGGGACCTCGGCTCGCATGTCGGTGGTTGACAGTTGACAGTTGACAGTTGACAGTCCAACGCCGCCGAGAGGCCGAGAGGCCGAGAACGCTGAACCGTGAACCGTGAACCGTGAACTCCTCATCGGTCCACGTCTCCGAGGACGAAGTCGAGCGAGCCCATGATGGCGATGATGTCGGGGACGAGGGCGCCTTCCAGAATCCACGGGAGGAAGGATATGTTCGAGAACGAGGCCGATCGAATCTTCAGGCGATACGGTCCCTGGCCCCCGTCGGACACCAGGTAATAGCCCATTTCGCCCTTCGGATTCTCGGCGGCTACGTAGGCCTCGCCGGAAGGGACTTTGATGACCTTCGGTACTTTCGCCTGCAGAGGCCCCGACGGGATCCCGTCGATCGCCTGCTGGATGATCTTGGCAGACTCCCTGATCTCGGCCAGTCGCACATACCAGCGATCCCAGCAATCGCCGTTCTCTCCGACGGGAACCGTGAAGTCGAACTCGTCATACGGCAGGTAGTCGTCGGTCTTGCGGATGTCGTACCGCACGCCCGACGCTCTGAGATTCGGGCCCGAGACCCCGTAGGCGGCGGCGACTTCGGGTGGAAGGACGCCGATGTCCTTGGTGCGGGCGAGGATGATCTCGTTGCCGGCGACCAGGTCTTCGAGTTGATCGGCGGCGCCGAGAACCTCATCCATGGCCACCCTGGTCTCAGCAAGGAAACCCTTGGGGAGGTCCTGGACGACCTTGCGCTGAGTCGAGCCGGAACCGGCAGCGGGCTTCACACCACCGATGCGGTTGAAGTTCGGGTGAAAGCGGCCGCCGGTGACGCTCTCCATGAGATCGAGTACTCGCTCGCGTTCGCGCAGCGCGAAGAACAATGGCGTCGCTGCGCCGAGCTCGAGCGGATACGAGGCCATGAACACGAAGTGGGACGAGATCCTCGCCATCTCCGACAGGATGAGGCGGATGTACTGGGCTCGCTCGGGAACCTCGATCTCCATGAGCCGCTCGGCGGCAACCATGAACGGCACTTCGTTGGCGAATCCCGACACCCAGTCGATTCGATTGACGAGGGCGGTGACCTGGGGATATGTCCTGACTTCCGCGAGCTTCTCGTAGCCGCGGTGCATGTAGCCGATGACCGGCTGAACGTCGTAGGCCCGTTCACCGTCGACTTTGGCAACCAGCCGGAGCACGCCGTGGGTCGACGGATGCTGTGGCCCGATGTTGAGCGTCATGTCGGCGGTTTCGATCTGTACCGAGACCGACACCTCGGAGAGGTGACGAATGACGTCCGGATCAGTGGTGATGGTCATGGTCGCAGCGCTCCCGTTTCACGTTCCACGTTCCAAGTCTCGACCAGGCTGAAGCGGGTGGGCATCATGCTTCTGGGTTCTCCGTGCTCGGACCGGTGTCGGTTTCGGCGGCTTCGTCCTTCTCGGGCATGGCCTCGACGTCGACGGTGCCGGGCCACGGCTTCACCTCACGGCTCAGCAGGGGATACGACTTCTGCAGTGGGTAGCCGATGAAGCCTTCGGGCAGATACAGGTTCTCCAGGTTCGGATGTCCCTCGAAATGGATGGAGAACATCTCGTGCGCCTCACGTTCGTGCCAGTCGGCCCCCGGGAACACCGACACCAGGCTGTCGAGCCGGGGTTCGTCCTTCGAGATGTTGGTTGCGATCGTGACCCGCTTGCCCTCCATGAGCTCGGTGATCGTGCAGAGCACCTCGTAGCGCTCGTCCACGTCACCGTCGAGCGGATCACCCACGGCCACGTCGGAGGCCCAGTCGATGGCGGACAGAAACGAGAAGTACACGAGCCCGAACTCGTCGCGCGCCTTCTCGACTGCATCGACCCACGACTCGGGGGCCACGGTCACCTTCGCCGTTCTGGTGGCCGGTGACACCTCGCCGCCGATGGCTGCCGCCACTGCGGCTGCGAATGCTTCCGCTGGACTCAGCTCGATCGCCTCGTCCTGCTCCGGATCGTTCTGTTCGGTATCAGGCGGGCTGGCGGTCACGCGTGTTCCACTTCTCCTTGACGTCCTCGCCCTGGATCTTCTCCTGAAGCATCACGATGCCATCCATCAGGGCTTCGGGGCGGGGTGGGCAACCGGGCACGTACACGTCGACGGGAATGAGTTGGTCCACGCCCTTGGTCACCGAGTACGAATCCCAATAGGGGCCTCCGCAGTTCGAGCACGAGCCCATCGAGATGACGTACTTCGGATCGGGCATCTGGTCGTACAGGCGCTTGACCGACGGTGCCATCTTGTCGGTGACCGTGCCGGCGACGACCATCAGATCGGCCTGCCGGGGAGAAGCGGGTAGCGGGATGATCCCGAAACGCATGAAGTCGTAGCGTGGTCCCGATGCCGCCATCATCTCGATCGCACAACAGGCCAGACCGAACTGGAACATCCACAGCGAGTACTTGCGAGACCAGTTCAACAGAGCCGACACCGGCTTGGGTACGCCGAACTTCTGGACTACTCCCATGCGAGCACACCCTTCTTGATTGCGTACACGAGCCCCTCGACGAGGGTGAGCATGAAGAGAACGATGGCGATGACTCCCCCGATGCCGAGCGCCTCGGCATGGATGGCCCAGGGGAAGATGAACACGGCCTCCACGTCGAAGATGACGAAGAGCAGACCGAAGATGTAGTACCTGACGTATGTCTGAGACCAGCCCGACCCCACCGGGTCGACGCCGCATTCGTACGTGAGCTTCTTCGCGGGTGTGGGGTTGGACGGCCGGATGACGGAGGCAACACCGAGAATCGCCAGGACGAGGAGGACACCCACCGCAGCGAACGCGCCGACCGTGATGTATTCCTGGAAATACTGGCTCATTCCGCTCCGGAACTCGGGTGGTGGGAGTATAGAAAACTGTGCGTCGACTTCACACTTCGCCTCCAACTGTCGTGACCCCGAACAGAAGGCAGGATCACCCGAAATCAGGCATAGTGTCATTGGTGGAAGAACGAATCCGGATCGATACCTCTGGGAGCCCGGAGCGGCCAGTGCGCAGGGCGCGGCCTCCCCGCCCGATCCTGTCGGCGATCGTGGCGGCGGTTGTCCTCGCCTTCGGATTGATCACCACGCTGGCGCCCGATCGGGCGACGCTGGACCCCGAGTCGATCGACCCGGCCGCGTTGATCGAGCCAGAGATCGAAGCGGGCTTCCGGGTCGTGGCCGAGCTCGACGTGGGTCCTTGGAAGAGCTTCCGGATCGCCGACGCCTATCTGTACACCGGCGATTCCCAGTCCCTGTTCGTGGGCGACGGTCCGACGGTCATCACCGACGCCGACGAGGTCTTCGATGTGAACCTGCCGGAAATGGAGGTCCTGTTCGGTGCGATCGATGCCGACGAGGAGTCGGTCGCTTTCGGGAGGACGCCGGCCGGTCCTGCGCTGTGGCGCTCAACCGACAATGTGGCTTGGGCGCTCGAGTTGCTGCCGTGGGAAGGCACAGTGCGGGCGGGAGCCATGATCGACGGCAGACTCGTACTGATCGGCATCGAGAACGATGGACCGTGGTTTCACTACGTGACGGCGACGGAGGCCCCGAAGGGTTGGCTGGTCCTCGAGACGACCGGTATCCCCCATACCGGGCTCATCTCGGTGCCGGGTGGATTCGTCGGTCGAGGAACTGCGCCGGATGGGTCCGGGTATGGCGTCCTGTACTCCGACGACGGCGTCGACTGGACCCAGGAATCGGACCGCGCAGCCGCTGGATCCGGCGCGATTCCTGCGTTCGTGATTGAGACCGACGACGCCCTCCTCCTGACGCTGCCCGGGGACGATCGTGTGTTCGCCCCGCCGGAATGGCCGATTGCCGGCCTGTGGCTCGAGGAAGGGATCATCTGGATACAGACACCTGGCTCGGCGTGGTCGTCGATCGACGGAGTCGATTGGCAGGAGTACCCGATCAATGCAGCGACTGGAATCAGAGGCGAATTCTCCATACTGCTGCCGGTGGGTGACACCGCTCGCCTGGCCACGTTGATGGACGACCGGATCCTCCTCCTCCGCTGGGACCCAGGCATCCAGCGCGGGGATTGACGCCTCCCGGCACGCCAACCGCCATTGAGGCGTCGCACGGGTTGGCGCGCCGAGTGCAGCGGACCTCGAATCCGGTACCGTGCCCGGCGGATGCAACCCACGCTTGCCAACCTCGTCGCCGAGCTCGAGCACCGCCTGACCGGCACCCACGCGGTCGACCGGCTGCCACCGGAGTTCGCCGACACGATCCCAGGAGGCGACACCTATGTGCTCGCATTGTTCGATGGCCTGGGCGTCGCTCAATTGGAGCACCGCTCGGCCGAGGAGATGCGACGCTCCCTCGCCGGAGTCATCGACGCGCCGTTCCCGTCGACGACCACCGTGAGCATGGCCACCGTTGCGACCGGTTCGAATCCCGGGACGCACGGCACGATCGGCCATCAGATGTGGGTACCGGACCTCGGACGGGTGGTGAACGTGCTGAAGTGGCGGGCGCCGACGGGCGAGGCAGTCGACGTGGACACCACCGACTGGCTGCCCGCACCCAACCTCTGGGAACGACTCCGGACTCGAGGGGTGGATCCGATCACCGTGCAGCCGGGACAGTTCGCCTCGTCGCCGCTGACTCGTGCTCTGTATCGAGGGGCGAGGTTCGAGCCCGTCTACACCGAGGACGAGCGGATCGAGGCCACCATCCAGCTCGCTGCCGTGCCCGGGCGCCTGGTGTTCGCCTACTTCGCCGAGGTCGACTTCGCCGCTCACGTCTACGGACAGCAATCGCCGATGTACGCAGACGCACTCGAGGGAGCGAACCGTGCATGGGCCGAGCTCGCCCGGAGGCTCCCAGACACGGCCGTCCTCGTGGGCACGTCCGACCACGGGCACGTCGACTTCCCGGAGTCGTCGAAGATCCTCATCCGCGACGCTCGATATTCCGGGCTGACCTTCTTCGGCGACCCGAGAGCGCTCTATGTGAGCGGAGAGCGAACCGCGATCGACGAACTCGCCCGCGAGACCGGCGCCGAACTCGTGGAACCGCCCCGTATCCGATCGATGCTGGGAGACGGCATCGACCATCCTCAACTGGCAGTCCGGCTCCCCGACGCGCTCCTGCTTCCGCCACCAGATCGGCTGCTGCTGCCTCGAGGCATGGACCGGCGGCTGATCGGGTACCACGGCGGCGACACCGTCGCAGAACGATCGATCCCCCTGCTGGTACAGGGGTGATGTTCCGACATCGCGTCGCCAGGTCTCCCGCGTACCATTTGCACTACCTCGCTAGTGGAAATAGCTTTCCACTATCTTCGTAGGGTTTAGAACCCGACGACGCGCCCGATGGAGGAAACATCGCATGCCCCGGAAGCTCTCGATGCTGCTCGTTGTGACTGCCCTCGTGCTCTCTGCCTGTGGCGATTCCGGCTCTCCGGCCGACGGCTCCGAGGAACCGACCGACGCCTCCCCGCTCGTCGTCTACTCGGGAAGGAGCGAAGACCTCATCGGGCCCCTGCTGGATCGGTTCACGGACGTAACGGGTATCGAGGTGAGCGTTCGCTACGGCGGCAGCACCGAGCTCGCAACCACCCTCCTGCAGGAGGGCGAGTCGACCGATGCCGACGTCTTCTTCGCACAGGACCCTGCGTCACTCGGTGCGACGGCTCCGTTGATGACCACGCTCGACGACTCGATCCTGTCGCTCGTGCCGGAGCGGTTCTCCGATGCCGACGGCAAATGGGTCGGGACTTCGGGACGTGCGAGGGTTGTCATCTACGACACCGGGGACGTCGACGACGACGAGTTGCCCGAGAGTCTCGAAGAGATCGTCGACCCGCGTTGGGGTGGACGCATGGGCGTCGCACCCACCAACGGGTCCTTCCTCGCATTCGTGGCCGCGATGATCGTCGAGCAGGGCGAGGAATACACGCTCGATTGGCTCGAGCGCCTAGAGGCGAACCAACCGGTCGACTTCCCCGGCAACTCCCCGATCGTGGCAGCCATCGACGCCGGCGAGGTCGACCTCGGGCTCGTCAACCACTACTACCTGCTGCGACTCCAGGCCGAGGGCTCCGGCGAGCAAACCGCCAATCACTTCCCGACCGGCGGTGATGCCGCCAGCCTCGTCATGCCTGCCGGTGCAGCCGTCCTGGCCGGTTCGGATCAGCTCGAGAACGCCAAGGCGTTCGTCGAATTCCTCCTCAACGACACAACTCAGGAGTACTTCGCCACCGAGACCTTCGAATTCCCTCTCGTCCCGGGGATCGAGGCGGCCGAAGATCTGCCAGAGATAGACGAGATCGACACGCCGAACATCAACCTGTCAGACCTCGCCGATCAGCTCGAGCGGGCAACCGACCTCGTGACCGAGGCGGGCCTCCTGTGAAGCTCGGGACGAGACCGTGACGACACAGTCCGAGGTCCTGTCCCAACCTGCGCCCGCACAGAAGCGGCGACCAATCGCCAGGTGGTGGTGGGCGCTCGCTGCGCTCGGCTTGGCACCAACGCTCATCCCGACGCTGACCCTGGTTGGCGCGGTTCTGACCGGTGGCGCAGTCGCCAGTGTCCCGGCGGTCCGACTCGCCGAGCTGCTCACCAACACACTGCTGCTCGCCGCTGCAGTCACCGGGACGTCCGTGGCGATCGGGCTCGGCACCTCCTGGGTTACGACCCGAACCGACCTGCCCGGTGCCCGTATCTTCTCCATCCTCGTCACACTCCCGCTGGTGATGCCGTCCTACGTCGTTGCGCTCACGCTGCTCGGCGCAGGCGGGAGCCGTGGAGTGATCACGGAACTGTTCGGATTGGTGTCCTTTCCGACCATCACCGGCTTCTGGGGCTCGTGGCTCGCCCTGACCGTCTTCGCCGTGCCGTTCGTCCACCTCGGCGCCGTACCTGCCATCAGCAAACTCGACACTTCGCTGGACGATGCCGCCCGGGGACTCGGTTCCAGCCGGTGGGGCGCCTTCCGCACGGTCACCCTTCCACTGCTCAGACCGACGATCGCAGCGTCGTCGCTGCTGGTCGCCCTCTACACGATCTCGGACTTCGGTGCCGTTTCACTGCTGCGATACGACACCTTCACGCGCGCGATCTACGCCCAGTTCGCCGGGCGCATCGACCGCCGCCCTGCGCTGACTCTCGCGGTGATACTCATGGCGGTCGCCGTTGCGGTCGTGATCGCCGAGCGCCGGCTCCGAAGGAAGGCCACCTACCACCGGAATCGGCCCGGCCGGACACAGATGGTCCAGCACCTCGGGCCCATGGGGCGGCTGTGGAGCTACACGGGACTCGGAGTGCTCATCACCGTCAGCCTCGTGATTCCAGTCACGGTTCTGATCGCGTGGGTGTCGCGTGGGCTGAGCTCGGGCCAGGAACTCGGTGATGTCTGGATCGATGCGGCTCGCTCGCTCGGGGTCTCGCTCGCTGCAGCCGTGGCAGCGGCCGTGGTCGCGATCCCGATCGCGGTCGTGATCGTCCGTGACAGGACCAGGATCGCACCAGTCGTCGAGACGCTCACCTGGACCTCGTATTCGCTCCCCCACATAACGGTGGGGATCGCCCTGGTCACCTTTGCGCTGGAGATCGCCAGACCCTTCTACCAGACCACGCTCCTGGTCGTCGTCGCCTACCTGGCGATGTTCCTCCCGATCACGGTCGGCACAGCTTCGGATGCGCTGCGCCGTATCTCGCCCGATACCGAGGATGCCAGCAGATCGCTCGGGCGCTCGGCGCTCTCGACGGTCTTCAGGGTGACCGTCCCGCTCATGGCACCGGGCTTGCTCGCCGGCGGCGCCCTGGTGTTCCTCACGGCGATGAAGGAGCTCCCTGCCACGCTGCTGTTGCGCCCGAACGGATTCGAGACACTCGCCATCCGGATCTGGGCCACGACCGGGGAGGGCTTCTACACTCGTGCCGGCGCTGCCTCGCTGGTGCTCCTGGCCGTGTCTGCGATTCCTCTCGCACTTGTGACGCTGCGTGACCTCTATGACTGATCAGACACCTTCCGGCGCTTCTTCACCCGAGCATCTCGCCATTCGCGCTCGGTCGCTCACCAAACGGTACGGAGAAGCCGTCGCCCTCGACGATTTCAACCTCGACGTCTGGAGCGCAGGGATCCTGACACTGGTCGGCCCATCCGGCTGTGGGAAAACCACGGCGTTGCGGGTCATCGCCGGGTTCGAGTCTCCCGAACACGGGACCGTCGACATTCGCGGCCGCCAGGTGGTCGGTCCCGACGCGATGGTGCCACCCGAGCGACGCCGGGTCGGCATGGTGTTCCAGGACTACGCCCTCTTCCCCCACATGACGGTGGCCAAGAACGTGGCGTACGGTGTCGCATCCAAGACGGATCGAAAGCGACGGGTCCACGACTCGATCGAGATGGTCGGCCTCGCCGGCCTCGAGGATCGGCTGCCGAGTGAGCTCTCTGGCGGCCAACAACAGCGGGTGGCGCTCGCACGTGCCCTCGCCCCGAACCCCGATGTCATCCTTCTGGACGAGCCGTTCTCCAATCTCGATGCCTCCCTGCGTGAGCGAGTGAGGCGGGATCTGCGGGACATCATCAAGGAGGCAAAAGCGACGGCGGTCTTCGTGACCCACGACCAGGAGGAAGCGCTTGCGATGAGCGACATGGTCGCTGTGATGCGGAACGGTCAGGTCGTGCAGGCCGCGACTCCGCGCGAGCTGTACACGGCGCCGGTCGATGCCTGGGTCGCCGGGTTTCTCGGCGATGCCGACTTCATCCCCGGGTACGCCCACCAGGGGCGAGTCGACACCCCGGTCGGGGCCTTTGCGACTCCTCACGAGGGCAAGGTCACCGTGATGCTGCGGCCCGAGGACATCTCGGTCATCCCCGACCCCGACGGGGACGCCGTGGTCGTGGATCGCGAGTTCTTCGGCCACGATCAGTTGATCACCGTCACACTCCCGGGCGGCACGGTCCTCCGCGCACGAAGCGGCTCCGGAACCGTGGTTGCCCCGGATCAGCGGGTCTGGCTCAAAGTCGGGCATGCAGTGACGTTCCCTGCCTAGACCGCTATCCGCCATGCGCCGTGCCGCTCTCGGCACAGATCGCACACCGGATTCTTGCCCTCCAGAGCAAAGTACCGTTGCAGGAGATGGACACGATTCTGGCAATCATCGCCGGGGTGGCGGCCACGGCGTTCACAATCGACCTGATTGTGGACAACCGCCGGCGACCACGCCCGCACGTCGCAGCCTTCGCCGCCGGGATCGGCATGTTTGCGGTGGCGACGATTGCGCTTGCCATCGCACTCGCCACGGGGTGGACCTCAACCAGCTACCGGACCTTCTTCTTGTTCGGTGGGGTGCTCAACATCCCCTTCTTGGCACTCGGATCCATGTTCCTCGTCGTCGGCCCACGGGCCGGCCACACGATGACGGTGCTCCTGGCGGGCTTCGCAGCCATCTCGACGACCCTCGTCACAACCGTGCCCTTCGAAAACCCCTTGCCCGAGTCAGGCGTGCGGCCGGACGTCTTCCCACCGCTCACCGACGGCTTCGGGCCCAGGTTGCTGGCCTTCATCGGCGGCGTCACGGGTACCACGCTTCTCGTCCTGCTCGCCATTGTGAGCGTGATCCGTTTCTGGCGAAAACGGCCACGAATCGTTTGGGGCAATGGCCTCATCCTCACCGGAACGCTGGTTGCGGCATGGGGTGGAACGGGCCTCGCCATCGGTGAGGAATCCGGTTTCGTGCTGTCGCTCCTCGTAACGTCGACTCTGCTCTGGCTCGGCTACCGAACCACCCGAGGCGAACGCAAGGTGGAGCCCGAAAAGCCACGGATCGTGCTCCTCGGCCCCTCGACCGAGTCACCGGAGCGCGCTCATGCCGACCTCCTCATCACCAGTCTCGAACAGCGCGGCTATTCGGTGATCTGCCCGGCGCGAGACATCGAGGACTGGGGCCAGGTGACGTTCTCACCCGCAGAGATGACGCGCCAGACATATCAGGCCATCGACAACGCCGCAATCGTCCTGGTCGACCTGACCCATGGCTATGGCATCGTGGCGGCGGGCTACGCCAATGCGAAGGGAATCCCGGTGATCACCGCTTCGCCTGCTGGATATCGCATCCCACGTCCGATCCGCGGCATCTCCGATCTCGAGATCTACTACCACTCTCTGCCGGACATCACCGACCAGTTGGCGAAGGTGCTTCCGACGGACGCTCCGGCTCCGATTCCGATCTCCTGACGACCACCTTCCAGGCAACGGCGGCCAACGCGATCGAGATCGCCGCAAGCAGCAGATGAACACCCTTGAAAGCGAGCGACGAGGCCGGATCACCGACCACCGAAACCGCAGAGGTCATCCATATCGCCGACGTGACGATGGCGTAGACGGAGACCGCCGGCTTTCGCCAGGATGCTCGGGTGAGCAGTCCGACGACCGCCATCACTGCGACGAGGAGCGAGACGCCGATCCTGGCCTTGGCAACCAGCGTCTCATCGCCGGTGAGCAGGCCGATCCGACCTCCCCAGGTGATCGACGCCCAGCCTCCGATCAGCGCGGCGAGGACACGATGTGAGATCATGGGGCAATGGTAGGAATCGCGAGCGGCAACCTCGTCGGCGTCGTGCTGGCCGGCGGTGCCGGCCGGCGCATGGGTCAGGACAAGGCATTGGTCGAGGTGGCGCATCGTCCGATGCTCGATTGGGTGGCGGACGCGCTCGCAGCGGTGACAGCCCGCGTCGTGGTCTCGGGCGAGCCGCGGCCTCGATGGGCCGATCGCCTCCCATTCATCGAAGACACCGGCGCTGCGAGGCGAGGGCCACTGGCCGGGCTCGCCACTGTCACCGAAGAGGTGGGCCCCGACGCTCTCCTCGTGGTCGTGGGGGTGGATCAGCCCTGGGTTCGACCGGCCACGCTACGGGCCATCGTGGACGGTTTCACCGACCTCCCCGTTGTCCCCGTGCCAGACGGCGTCCGCCAGACGACCTGCGCCGCGTACCCCTCGAACCTCGCACTCGTCGCCACCAGAGAGCTCAACGCGGGCGGTTCGATCCAATCGATGTTGGATCGGACGGCCTTCGATCCGTTCACCGAAGCCGACCTCGAATCATGCGGTGAAGACGGTCGTTCCTGGTTCTCGGTGAACACACCCGAAGACCTCACCACAGGCTTGGATCGCTACGGCGCGCCATCACCCGAATAGCATGATGAGTCAATGGACTCACGAGACTTCCCACTGAGAGCCGCCAACCGTTGGTGGCGCGCAGCGATCGCAGACCAGGCGATCTCCGAGGAGGTGCGGGACGACGACACCGGCCTCGCAGACGGTCTTGTGCTCGTTGCGATCGCCAGCCTGGTTCTGTCGTTCACGCAGGCGTCCGGTTGGGTCAGCCATGCCCTCGCCGTCCCGATCGGCCTCGTCGTGACGGCTCTCTACGGGCTGGCACTGGCGATCACCACCAGGTGGGTCAAGTCGCAGATGACCTGGTGGGAGGCAACCACGGTCGTCTCGATCACTGCGCTCCCCCTGCTGCTGGCGGTCATCCCCACAGTCGGGGTGTTCGTCGGGGGGATCGCCTGGCTCACCGCAACCATTCTCGTCCTTCGCCACATCTCGTACGTCTCGATGAACGACGCCGCCCTCGCCGTTCTCCTGGCACTCGCCGTCACTGTGATCATCACCCTCGGCGTCGTGTTTCTGATCAACGCCACCCTCTGACGCCGCACGCTCCTCGTGAACCGACAACCGGAGACCGGGCGATGCGAACGCGGCGAGCGAGCTATCCGCCGATGTAGGACATCTCGATCTTGGGGCGGCGCTTGGTGGCCTCTGAACGGATCTCGGAATATCGGTCGGTCCGACGCGACCACACGTCGGTGATGATGGCGTGGAGCTCTGCGTCGTCGGCTCCGTTGCGGATGGCCGCCCGGAGATCGGTCCCGGCGACGGCGAAGAGGCAGGTGTAGAGCCGCCCCTCGGCCGACAGGCGGACCCTGGTGCAATCGGAGCAGAACGGCTGGGTGACAGACGAGATGACGCCGATCTCGCCGGCCCCGTCGACGTACCTCCACCGGTTGGCGACCTCTCCCTGATAGTTGGGGTCGGCCGGCTCGAGCGGGAACTTCTCCGAGATTCGAGACACGACCTCTGCCGCGGGAACCACCGAGGCCATGTTCCAGCCGTTGGTGGTGCCGACGTCCATGAACTCGATGAACCGGACGATGTGACCCGTGTGTCGGAAATGCTCGGCGACCTCGACGATCGAGTCCTCGTTGACACCCCGCTTGACGACCATGTTGACCTTGACAGGCGTGAGACCCGCCTCAGCTGCGGCATCGATGCCGGCGAGAACGGCGTCGACCGGGTAGCCGACATCGTTCATCGCCATGAAGACGGTGTCGTCCATGGAATCCAGGCTCACGGTGACGCGGCTCAGGCCGGCCTCGGCCAACGCCTCCGCCTTTCTCTCGAGCAGGGAGCCGTTGGTGGTGAGCGTCAGGTCGTCGACACCGTCTACCGCCGCGAGCATCGCGACGAGGGCTTCGATCCCGCGCCGCAGCAGCGGCTCGCCGCCGGTGAGACGGATCTTGGTGACACCTTCGGCGGCGAAAGCGGTGGCGATGCGGGTGATCTCCTCGAACGAGAGCAACTGGTCCCGTGCCAAGAATTCGTAGTCCTTGCCGAAGATCTCCTTCGGCATGCAGTACGTGCATCGGAAGTTGCATCGGTCGGTCACCGAGATCCGGAGATCCCGCACCGGTCGACCCATCGTGTCCCTCACACCTGCCATCCGATGAGGCTACCCGTGTTCCCGGCACTTCGAGCCCGACGTTCCCGCCAGGCCGTCGGTTGGGATCGGCAGGGTACTGGTCGAATGCCGGAGAGCCGACAGTTCCAAGGGTGGGATGGGAATGTTCGAGGCCGGTAACTACGTTGTTCGGCGTGACGGGCGCGCCCGCCCCAACTCAAGACTCCTGACCCACAACACCGACGCAAGCGAGACAAACCATGGCCCTGTTCAAGAGACGACCCAAACCCGTGTCCCTCGAGTCCTATCGGCATCTCGAGGAGCTCGTCGACAGCGGGAAGCCGGTTCTCGTGGACTTCTACCAGCACGGCTGTGGTCCCTGCCAGGTGATGGATGGCATCGTCAACGAACTCGCCGAAGAGTTCAACGAGAGTGCGATCGTGGTCAAAGCGAACGTGCGAAACGTCCCTGAAGCGTTGGACACGTTCAAGGTCCGCTCGACACCGACGTTCGTCTTGCTCACCAAGAAGCCGGAAGCGAACAAGCTCACCCAGCGTTGGCGGGCCTCCGGGCTCGTCAAGAAGGACGTGCTGACGAAGAGCCTGATCAGCGCAGGAGCGTCACCCAGCGACGCGTGACGGCTCGGCACCGGGATCTTCGGGCCGAGCTTCGGTGAACCACCCGCCCAGACCCACCAGCGCGCCGAGGACCAGCACGACCGTGCCGAGGATCGGGATCAGAGACACCAAGGCGAGCACGGCGGCTCCGATGACGAACCACGCATAGATCGATCGCGCCGGGCCGATCCTGCGGCCGATGGCGGCGCCGACCGGGACCGGGGCCGACAGCAACGCAAAGACCAGGACTGCGAAGGCGGCCGTCACGAAGGGGGCGAACACCAACAGCGATGACAGCCCGGTGGCAGGTGGGCTCAGCGACACGAACATCCACACGACGAGGGTCATCGCCACCGGGATCGAAGCGAGTCCGGCTCCCCAGGCCAGCGCAAACACCGGCCGCTCGGACACAGCCTCGGCGGCTTGCCGGCTCCGCTCCGGGAACGACCAGATCAGGCCCAGACCGAGCGCCACCACGGCCAGGCCGACCAGTACCTTCACCATGAGGTAGAGCGCCCGAATCCGCACGTTGGGAGGTAGGACGGACTCGGCGATGACAGAACCGCCGATCTCCGCGCCGTCGCGGATGTCGGCCGGTTCGTCGCTCACGTAGATCAGGTCACCGGTGATTTCCGCAGAAGGCATCACCGAGAGCCGCCCGACGGTGATGTCGACGTCGCCGTCGACCTTCGCACCCATCGTGCCGTTTCGAAACTGGCCTTCGATGTTGCGGCCGACTCGGCCCGCCAGCGAGGCATCGTTGGCCCAGACGAGGCCGTCACGGCCGATCTCGGCCTCGGAGTCGAACAAGACGCCGATACCGGCGACGAACACATCCTCGCCGACGTCGCCGTTGATCTCGACGTTCGGGGCAACGGCGCGTACGGAGCCGCCAACGGCACCGTCGATCACGACCTTGGATGCGAGGGCGAGTACCGACCCTCTCACTTCGCCTTCGATCCGAATCTCGGAATAGGCCGCTGCGACCAGATCGCCTTCGATGAGCCCGGAGATCAGGATCACGTCGCCGGCGGCGTAGAGGTCTTCGGTGACCGTCTCACCTTCGCGGATCAAGACGAAGCTGGATTGAGTCCGCTCCGCGGCAGCCGGGAGCGCTCCGAGCATCATCGACACCAGAACGAGTGCAAGCAGCGCGAGTGTGCCGGGACGCGACATGACGCCGCTCAGAGCGGAGATGCCTCTCCAGCCAGGGAGAGCAGCGGGCCAGGCACGATGCCGATGACGATGGTGATCAGCGAGGCGAGCGCAAGCGAGGCACGTACCGAGATCCCTGGGGGGGCGACTGCCTCGTCGACGGGCTCCTCCATGTACATGGCGACGATGACACGCAGATAGAAGAAGAACGCGATCACCGACGCCAGCACGGCGACGATCACGAGCCACTCGTAGCCCGCTTGCCATGCCTCGGTGAACACCCCGAACTTGGCGACGAAACCCGAGGTGAGGGGAAGGCCGGCCATGCCCAGCAACAGCACGGTGAAGGTGGCTGCGAGGAAGGGCGCCCGCTTCGACAGGCCCCTGAATGCGTCGATTCCGGCACCGGAGGTTGCAGCGCCCGTGACCGCGGCGACCACGCCGAACGCTCCTACGAGTTGGACCGTGTAGACGCCGAGGTAGAACCAGACCTCTCCGGTCCCGGCTCCCCCGGCGACGACCCCGGTGAGAATGAAACCGGCGTGGGCGACGCCCGAGTAGCCGAGCATGCGACGGATGTCGTCCTGGACCAACGCCACGGTCGAGCCCAGGAGCATCGACAGGGCGGCGATGCCGGCCACCAGCGGGCCCCACGTGGAGATGAAGTCCGGGAAGGCAGTGAACAGGATCCTGATGAGGGCGGCGAAACCGCCGATCTTCGCGGCGGCCGCCATGTAGCCGACGATGCCCCCAGGGGCGCCCTGGTAGACGTCGGGTGCCCATGAATGGAACGGAGCAGCCGAGACCTTGAACCCCATGCCCACCACCATCAGGGCGATCCCGATGAGGAGAACTGCGGGCCGGGTGAAGATGTTGCGAGCGAGCACGCCCTGGATCTCCAGAAGGTTCATGGAACCGGATCCGGCGTAGGTGAGGGCCACGCCGTAGATGAACACGGCCGAGGCGACCGAACCGAGCAGGAAGTACTTGATCGCTGCCTCGTCGGATTCGGTCCGCTCCCGGGTGATCCCGGCGAGCACGTACAACGCGATCGAGCCGACCTCGAGCCCGAGGAACACCATCATCAGATGTGTCGACGACGCCATGAACATGAATCCCGTCGCGGAGAGAAGCATGAGTGCGAGACCTTCGGCGGCCCTCGCTCCGAGACGCTCGAACAGTCTCCAGCCGGCGGCGAGCCCGAGACCGGTGACCAACAACATGGCGAATCGACCGAATACGGCGTTGGCGTCGAGAACGATCATTGCGTCGAACGGGAACGCCGTCGCAACGAAATCGGCTGCTTGGTCGGCGGTGGCCTGGCTCAGCGTCTGGACGCGGTCGTACTGGACGATGGCGAAGGCGAAGGCGGTCGCCACGATGGCTGCGGTGGCTAGCCCGAGGTGGGTTCGCTTCGGTTTGTACTGGACGTCGAACAACAGGATGAGCGCCGCCCCTACACCGAGGACGATCTCGGGAGCGATGGCGATCCAGCCCACCGAAGGTGGTGTCAGTACCTGGGCGAACGTCATTCGTCACCTTCCCCGGCGAACACGTCGGCCAATCGGCCCTGCTCAGGCACCTCGTAGGTCGTCGCCTGCTCGACACGATCCAGGAGCGCCTCGGTCGAGGCAGCGGTACGGTCCAGCAGGATCTTCGGATAGAGGCCCAACACCAACATCAGGACGACGAGCGGGACCATGAGGCCGATCTCCCGGGCGTTCAGGTCGGTGAGCTTCTGATTCTCGGGTTTGTCGGGGATGCCGGTGAAGACTCGCTCGTACGCCCACAGCAGGTAGATGGCGGCGAGGATGACGCCGAACGCCGCAATGGTGGCGAACACCGGAATGGACGGGAAGCTGCCGATCAGCACGAGGAACTCGCCGACGAACCCGTTGAGGCCGGGCAGCCCGATCGAGGCGAAAGCCGTGAACAGGAACAGTCCGGCGAAGATCGGCATGACCTTTGCGAGGCCGCCGAAGTCCTCGATCTTCTTGGTGTGCCGCCGCTCGTAGATCATCCCGACCAACAAGAAGAGGGCGCCGGTGGTGAGACCATGGTTGACGTTCTGGATGACCGCACCCTGGAAACCGGCCGACGTGAGCGCTGCCGTGCCGAGGACGATGAAGCCGAGGTGGCTCACCGACGAGTAGGCCACGAGCTTCTTGAGATCGGGCTGGACGATGGCGACCACTGCTCCGTAGATGATCCCGATCACGGCGAGACCGGCGATGATCGGCACGGCGTCCACGGCTGCCTGGGGGAAGAGGTTGAGGTTGAATCGGAGCAGGCCGTAGGTCCCGAGCTTCAGCATGACCCCGGCCAGCAGGACGGACCCGGCTGTCGGTGCCTGAACGTGGGCATCGGGCAGCCAGGTGTGGAGTGGGAAGACCGGCACCTTGATGGCGAACGCTATGCCGAACCCGGCGAACAGCCATCTCGACTGGTCGAGGGTGAGATCGAGGCTCATCAGTTCGAGCAGATCGAATGACGGCGATCCGAACTGCCGATTGTGGAACACCGAGAGCGCCACGATCGATGCGAGCAAGAATGCCGAACCGAACGCCGTGAAGATGAAGAACTTCATAGCGGCGTAGATCCTGCGTTCCGAGCCCCAGATCCCGATGATGAAATACATCGGGACGAGCACCGCTTCGAAGAACACGAAGAACAGGAAGAGATCGAGTGCCAGGAATGAGCCGATCAGCCCGGCTTCGAGCAGGAGCGTGAAGACCACGAATTCCTTGGTGCGATCGGTGATCGTGGTCGAGGCCGCCAACGCGATCGGGATGAGGATCACCGACAGCGCCACCAGCCCCAGTGAGATTCCATCGACGCCCAGGTTCCAGGAGATTCCCCACGGCTCGTACCACACGGCCTTCTGGGTGAACTGGTAGCCGGCCACACCGGTCTCGAACTCGAAGAACAGGTACCCGGCGATCGCCAGTGGAACGAACGAAAGCGCGAACCCGACCGGCAACGCCAGTTCTTTGCGATCGGACGGCAACAGCATCACGACAACCGCCGCCACCGCCGGCACGAGAATCAACGCGGTCAGCATGAGCGGGCTCCTTCGTCGCCCGCCCGTTGACAGTTGACAGTTGACAGTTGACAGTTCCCCTGCGGCGCGTCCGAACGTGATCCAGATCTCAAAGCGATACAGCGACTGTCATGCCGGACGGTCCAGAGGCGATCTGGAAGGAACTGTGAACTGTGGACTGTGAACTGTGAACTCATCTCACAACGAAGCCGTGCACGCACGATCACACGCCTCCCCCCGCAATCACCAGCCAGATCACCACGGCGAGCAGGCCGGCGACGAAGCCGACGCCGTAGTTGCGGACCAGACCGGTCTGAAGGACGCGGGTGCGGGCTCCGGCCGAGCGCACCGCCCGGCCGACCCCGTTGACGAAGCCATCGATCCCACCGGCATCGAAGTCGAACGCCATACGCTCGGACAACTTCCGACCCGGGGTGACGATGGTGGCGCCGTAGAGGTCGTCGACCCGATACGCCGCCTGCCATGCCTCCCAGAGGCCGCCGAAGCCGCCCTGGAACCTCTCCCAGATCTCACGGGGCCGGCTGTAGACGAAGCCCGCCATCGCTGCACCGGCGATACCTGCGCCCACTGAGATCGCGGCCAGCAGGGCGAACATGCCCAGGCCCTCCGGCGGATGGGCGACCTTCACCAGTTCGAAGCTGGGCTCCAGGAAGTGCTCGAGGGTGAGACGGAACGGGGTGTTGAGGAAGCCCGCACCCACCGAAAGCACGGCGAGCACGATCAACGGGACGGTCATCGAGCGAGGAGACTCGTGCGGATCGACGCCCTCTTCCCAGCGGGGCTCGCCGGTGAACACCATGAACCACTGCCTGGTCATGTAGAACGCCGTGATCAGTGCGGTGACGAGGCCGATCACCCACAACACGATGCCCACACCCCCGTACTCGAAGGCGACACCGAGGATCTCGTCCTTCGACCAGAACCCTGCGAGCGGTGGGATGCCGGCGATGGCCAGGGTGGCGATACCCATGGTGACACCGGTGACGGGCATCTTCTCGAGGAGACCGCCCATCTTGTTCATGTCCTGTTCTTCGTGCATGCCGTGAATGACGGATCCGGAGCCGAGGAAGAGCAGTGCCTTGAAGAAGGCATGGGTCATGAGGTGGAAGATCCCGGCGATGTATCCGCCGAGCCCGACGGCGATGAACATGTAGCCCAGCTGGGAGACCGTCGAATACGCCAGCACCCGCTTGATGTCCGACTGGGCGATCGCGATCGAGGCCGCCCACAGTGCGGTCAGAGCACCGACGACGGCGACCACGATCCCGGCGTCACCGGCGGCGAAGATGGTCGCGGACCGAGCCACCAGATAGACACCGGCGGTGACCATCGTGGCGGCGTGGATGAGCGCCGAGACCGGCGTCGGTCCCTCCATGGCATCGGGCAGCCAGACGTACAGCGGAATCTGGGCCGACTTGCCGGCTGCGCCCACCAAGAACAGCAGGCCGATCGCGGTTGCGGTGCTCCCATCGAGTATCTCGGGCACCCGCTCGAAGATGCCATCGAATGCCAGTGTCCCGAAGTTCGTGAACACCAGCATCAGGCCGACCATGAACCCGAAGTCGCCGATTCGGTTGACGACGAACGCCTTCTTCCCTGCCGCCGCGGCAGAGGGCTTGGTGTACCAGAAGGAGATCAGCAGGTACGAGCACAGGCCGACCAGCTCCCAGCCGAGAAAGACCATGGCGAAGTTGCCACCGAGCACCAGCGTGAGCATCGAGGCGAGGAACAGGTTGAGATAGGTGAAGAAGCGGGCGAACCTCTCGTCCCCGTGCATGTAGCCGACCGAGAAGAGGTGGATCAGGCTGCCGACACCGGTCACGATGAGCGCCATGACGGCGGCCAGAGGATCCCAGGTGATCTCGAGATTGGCGCCGATCGCAGGCATCCACTCCCAGAGCATCACCGTCTCGCCATGGTTGCCCTCCTCGACGATGAACGGCAGAGCGGCGACGAACGCAACGACGAACGCCGCTGCGGCAGCCAGCGTCCCGATGATCCCGGCGAGAGGCTCCCCGAGCCGCCGCCCGAGGAAGTGCAAGAGCACTGCCCCGGCCAGCGGAAACGCGATTACGAGCCAGACGAAGTCCGTCACGAGGCCCTCCGGGCGTCATGGGTCATGAGTATTGGGTTGTGAGACACGCCACTCAGAACCCAGAACCCAGAACGGCGAGCGCAGCGAGTCACGATCATCCGCGCAGAGTCGCTAGCTCGTCGACGGAGGCGGATTCGCGGCGGCGGAAGATGGCCACGATGATCGCCAGGCCCACGACCACCTCGGCGGCGGCGACCACCAGGACGAAGAAGACGGCGACCTGACCCTCGAGATTCCCCAGCGCCCGGCCGGCTGCGACGAAGGTGAGGTTCACGGCGTTCAGCATGAGCTCGACGCACATGAACATGATGAGCGCGTTGCGGCGCACCAGGATTCCGAGCAGCCCTATGGAGAAGAGGACGGCTGCCAGACTCAGATACCAGCCCGCGGTGACCTCGATCATTCTGCGTCCTCCACCGACGTGCCGGGTGCGTAATAGGCCAGGGCGATGGCACCGGCCGCACCGATGGTCAACAGCAAGGCCGTCACCTCGAACGGGAGGAGCCAGTCGGTGAACATGATCCCGGCGATGTTCTCGACCGTGCCGTTCGGAATGGGACCGTCGACGGCCAGCGGAACCCAGGCGAACTCGCCTCCGATCACCAGAGCCGCGATCGTCACACCGAGGATGGCCGCCAGCCCGATGACGAGTTGACGCTGATAGCGGATCGTCTCGGATGTGTCTTCCACGCGATCGACGCCGATCATCATGATGACGAACAGGAAGAGCGTGAGAACGGCGCCGGCATACACGATCACCTGAACGGCGGCGATGAGGTGTCCGAGGTTGACGACGTAGAACACCCCGAGGGAGAACAGTGTCCCCAGCAGTCCCATGGCGGCGTAGACGGGGTTCTTGGCGAAGATGACCGACAGCGCTCCGGCGATGGCGCCCGTGCCCAGCAACACGAAGATGACCAGTTCGACCATCAGGCGTCCCGCTCTTCCTGACTGGGCTCGGGCGCCCAGTCGGCCGGTCCAGGAGTTCCCTGCCACATCTTCACGCCTTCGTACGCGGCGTTGCCGGACGGAGCGGTGGCGCGGACCCAACCGTCGGCAACCATCAGCTCGTCGTGATCGGCGAGGCGATCGTCGGGGAACATGTGGGGCACCGAGCCGTCCTCGTTCATGAGGAGGGTGTCCTTGGTGTAGATGGCGTCCTCGCGGTTGGCGGTGGACATCTCGAAGAGGTGGGTCATGGTGATCGCCTCGGTCGGGCAGGCTTCCACGCACAACGCACAGAAGATGCACCGCAGCATGTTGATCTCGTAGACGAACCCATAACGCTCACCCGGGCTGACCGGGGCGTCTTCGGGGTTGTCGGCACCACGGACGTAGATGCAGCGTGCCGGGCACGCTCCGGCGCACAGCTCACACCCGATGCACTTCTCCATGCCGTCGGGGTAACGGTTGAGTACATGCCGTCCATGGAAGCGCTCTGGCTTGTCACGGAAGACGGCCGGATATTTGACGGTGACGCGCGGCTTGAACATCTGCGATCCCGTCACTCGCAGACCCTTCAACAGTTCACCGATCACACCCATCTCACATCACCTCAAACAAAAGGAAGTCCGAATCGACGAATGCCGATCACCAGTGCAGACACGATCAGCCACCCCAGTGCGCCCGGGATCAGGCGCTTCCATCCGAGGGTCATCAGTTGGTCATACCGCATCCTCGGCAGGGTGGCACGTACCCAGATGAACACGAAGACGATGACGTAGGTCTTGATCAGCAGCCAGACCGTCGGCATCGCCGCAGACAGGAAGCCGGGCAGAATCGAATCGAACGTCGGCCCGTTCCAGCCGCCGAGGAAGAGAGTCGCCGCGAGGGCCGACATCGAGAAGATGTTCACGTACTCGGCGAGGAAGAACAACAGGAACTTCGACCCGGAGTATTCGGTGTGAAAGCCGCCAACCAACTCCTGTTCGGCTTCGACGAGGTCGAACGGAGCGCGGTTGGTCTCGGCGATCGCCGCTATCACGAAGATCACGAAGGCCACGAACTGAGGGATGAGGTTCCAGCGCGGGATGAACTGGGTGATGGCACCGAACTGCGGGAGGACCGCTTCGAGGGTTCCGGACTGACGCTCGACGATCCCGGCGAGCGAGAGGGTCCCTCCGCCACTGTCACCGGCTGTCGACGAGTAGAGGACGACGGCGACGATCGCCAGACCGAGCGCCGCCTCATACGAGATGGCCTGGGCGGTGGCGCGGACGCCGCCGAGCAGCGGATATTTCGAGCCCGACGACCATCCGGCGAGGACGACGGCGTAGACCGCCATCGAGGACATGGCGAGCACGAAGAGCACTCCCACGTTGAGATCGGTCCCTTGCAGCGGAACCACCCGCTCGACGCCATCGATGGTGAAGGTGAGCGGAGCGCCCCACGGGACCACCATGAAGAGCAAGAAGGCGGGAACGACGGCGAACACCGGCGCCAGGAGGAACATCCACTTCTCGGCTTTCGTCGGCAGCACCTGCTCCTTGAAGAACAGCTTGATGGCGTCGGCGAACGACTGGAGCAGGCCCCACGGCCCGGCGCGGTCGGGGCCGACACGGTTCTGCATGTCTGCAAGAAGCTTGCGCTCGGCCCAGATGTTGAGAGGTGTCACGATCAGAAGAAGGGCGAACGTGGCCACGACGCGCAGCACGATCAACCCAAAATCGATCAGATCCATCAGCGGTCGGCCTTCCTCGACAACACCGGAAGGGAGATTAGGAACCGCCACCCCATCGGACCAATTCTCGGGTGCGGCGACATCGGGTCAGCCTGCCGATCGAACCTCGACGACCGGGTCGGACCCGAGCGGTGGGGTTTCCGGCTGGTTGAACGGGACGTAGACGACACCATGTGCGAGTGAGTCGTCGAGGACCACCGGCAGCTCGACGGACAGTTCACCCGATGTCAGGGTGGCGCGCTCGGTGAGGCTCAGCCGGGCGGCGTCATCGGGATGGACGTGGAGCGAGGCGCCGGGCGCCAGCTCGTGCTGTGAGAGCCCTTTGCGCATGAGCACGCCGTCGTCGTACATCACCCTGGCGTGGTGGAGGACGAGATCGCCCTTGACCGTCGTCCCGCCGGTGTCCACGGGGATGTACTCGAGCGGCTGGCGGGCCCCTCCATGAGGGATGACCACGCCATCGCGCTCATCCCAATCGAGCAGATCCCACGTGACACCGTCGTACGCCGGAGCAACCTCGGAGATCTCCTTGTTTATCCCCTCCGCCGATGCGAATCCGAGCGGCGTGCCCATCCTGGACGAGATGTCGTCGATGATCGACCAGTCCGGCCGTGACTGACCGGGGCCGGGCACGATGTTGTTGACTCTCTGGACCCGCCCCTCGATGTTGGTGAGCGTCCCGTCTTTCTCGGCGAAGCCCTCAGCGGGCAGGATCACGTCCGCCATCCCGCTGGAGTCGTTGAGGAACTGATCGATCGCAACCACGAACCCGATCTGTTCGATCGCCTCGGCGGCTGTCGCGCCGTCGGGCATGTCCCGGACCGG
>JAHEIN010000007.1:31279-43101 GCA_024639335.1 bacterium
GCGACGACCGGACCGGCGCCGAGAGCGGCCCGGGCCTCGGCGTAGCGACCCTCACCGCCCTTCAGGGCGGTCAGCACCTCGGAGCCCGCGCCTGGCCGGTAGGTGAACTTGTGGTCGGCGCGGTCGTCGAGGCCGGTGGCCCGGGGATGGACCACGATCAGGCTGGCGCCCAGTTCTTGGGCGGCCCGGCGGACCCGCAGATAGAGCGTCGGATGCTCTTCCTTGAGATCGGGCCCCCAGACGAGCACGGTCTTGGCGGTCTCCAGGTCGGAGATGAGGCCTCGGTCCGCCGTGGCGGCGAGGAACTGCGGGTCGAGCCCGTCGTCGAGCTGGGCATCGATGTTGTTCGTCCCGACGGCGACCCGCATGAACTTCGACAGGGCGTAGGCGTCCTCGTTGGTGAGCCGCGCCCCACCAACGGCGCCGACGGCATCCGGCCCAGCGGCTTCGATGATCGACTTCAGCTTCGAGGCGACCAGATCGAGCGCCTCCGCCCACGAGGTCTCACGGAACTCTCCATCGGAGCCTTTCACCAGCGGCACACCGAGCCGGTCCGGAGAGTTGATGTACTCGAACCCGAACCGGCACTTGTCGCTGAGCCAGCCGTGGTTGGTTGGTTCGGAGTCGACACCGAGGAATCGGAGCACCTCGTTCTGTGACGACTGGATCGTGATGCGGTCGCCGGCGGTGCAATGAGCGCACGTCGACTCGACGGCGGTCAAGTCCCAGGGCCGAGCCCGGAAGCGATAGGCAGTGGCCGTGAGGGCACCGACCGGACAGATCTGGACGGTGTTGCCCGAGAAGTACGACGAGAACGGCAGGTCCGGGAAGGTGTTCACCTCGGTGTCGTTCCCGCGGTCCTTGAACTCGATGAGCGGGTCGCCGGAGATCTCGTCGGAGAACCTGGTGCAGCGGGCGCACAGGATGCAGCGCTCACGGTCCAACAGCACGAGGTCCGAGATGGGGATCGGCTTCTCATAGTGGCGCTTCTCTTCGACGAACCGCGACTCTCCCGCCCCGTACGACATCGTCTGGTCCTGGAGTGGGCACTCGCCGCCTCTGTCACAGACCGGGCAGTCGAGCGGGTGGTTGATGAGGAGGAACTCGAGGATTCCCTCCTGAGCCTTCTTGACGGTGTCGTTCTGAGTGTCGACCACCATGCCGTCGGAGACGGGGTTGGTACAGGCGGTGATCAGCGCAGGTCCCCGCGGCGTCTCGATCTGGACCAGACACATGCGGCACATCCCGACGGGGTTCATTCGGGGATGCCAGCAGAAGCGCGGGATGTAGGTGCCGTTGTCCTGGGCGGCCTTGATGACCAGCTCGCCCTTCTTCACGTCGTGTTCGACGCCATCGATCGTGATGGTGACCAGCTGGGTCTCTATCTCCGGCTTGACGTCGGTCACGCAGGCACCTCGGTCTTGGCGAACGGACAAGCGCCCTCGGTGATGTGAGCCATGACCTCGTCCTTGAAATGCCGCATGATCGAGGTGATCGGCGACACCGCAGATGGACCCAGCGGGCAGATCGTGGTCTGCCTCGGAGGCCAGGCCAACCCGACGCTGATGTTGTCGGAGACGTCGAGCAGCAGATCGGCGTCGATCGGCCGGCCCTGCCCGGCCTCGATCCGCCGGAGGATCATTTCGAGCCAGGTGGTCCCCTCGCGACACGGGGTGCACTGCCCGCATGACTCGTGGCTGAAGAACCTGACGACCCGCTCGGCGGCTTTCACGACACAGGTGGTGTCGTTCATCACGACGACGGCGCCCGAGCCGAGCATCGATCCCGCCTGGCCGGTGTCCCCCTTGGTGATCGGGAGGTCGAGGTGATCTTCGGGGTTGAACCATGGGGCGGAAGCGCCACCCGGAATCCACATCTTCAATTCCCGATCCCCCGGGATGCCGCCGCCGACTTCGTAGATCAGCTCACGCCACGTGATTCCGTGGGGCAGCTCGTAGTTGCCGGGGTTGTTCACGTGACCCGAGAGAGACGTCAGGAAGGTCCCGGTGTCGTCGCCGTGGCCGAGCGCCTTGTAGGCCTCCACGCCCATATCGAGGATGTGCGGGAGGTTGGCCATCGTCTCGACGTTGTTGACGATGGTGGGCATCATGTAGAGGCCCTTGGCGGCCGGGAAGTACGGAGGCTTCAGCCTCGGCTCGCCTCGCTGGCCCTCCAGCGAGTTGATCAGGGCGGTCTCCTCGCCGCAGATGTAGGCGCCCCCACCGAGGTGAACCGTCACATCGAGGTCGTAGTCGGACCCGAAGATGCCCTTTCCAAAATAGCCCTCGGCGTATGCCTCGTCGACGGCCCTCTGGAGGCGTCGGGCCGGCTTGGGATACTCGCCACGGATGTAGACGAACGCGTGGTGCACCTCGTTGGCGATCGCCGTGATGATCACGCCTTCGAGCATCTGGTGCGGGTCGCGTTCGAGGAGTTGGCGGTCCTTGAACGTGCCCGGCTCCGACTCGTCGCCGTTGACCACCAGATAGGCAGGTCGGGCGGGAGCGAGGAAGCTCCACTTCAGCCCGGTCGAGAACGCGGCCCCTCCACGACCGAGTAGTCCCGATGCCTTCACGATGTCGACGAGCTCGTCCCGGGTCATGTCGAGGGCTGCCTTCGCCTGGGCGTAGCCGCCGGTCGCCGCGTAGCGCTCGATCGTGTGACTGTCGGCGGGATGGTCTTCCATCCGCTTGGTCAGAACCTTGGGGTAGCTCACTTTGCGTCCTCCGTGGCGGTGCCGTACGGCTCGAACGCCGGGTACGGGCCGGCAGCGCCAACATCGGACTGGATCGCCCAATCGAAACTGCGCCGGCCGCCGAACAGTTCCTGCATCTCGTCGGTGTTCACGGCGTCGGGACGTGCCTTCTTGAGCCAGCGGACGAGCTCGCGGCCTTTCTCGGGAGTGAGTCCCTCGATCAGCTCGTAGTTGACCTGGCAGGCGACCGCTCCCCCACAGGCGCCGATGCACTCGGCATGCTCGACCGAGATCACCCCTTCGTCGTCCGTTTCGCCGTGCGGGACGCCGGACTCGTCCTCGATTGCATGAAGGACGTCGTCGCTCCCCAGCAGCATGCAGGAGATCGAGGTGCAGAGCGAGACCAGATATTTGCCGGTCGGCTCGCGCTTGTACATCGTGTAGAACGATGCGACGGACTGGACCTGGGCCGGGGTGATCCCCACCCATTCGGCGACCTCGGTCATCCCCTCGATGGTGAGCCATCCGTCCTCGGCCATCGCCAGATACAAGAGGGGCATCACCGCTGAGCGCTTCTCTGGGTATTTGGCCAAAATCTCCTTGGCACGGGACTGGGTGGATTCGGACCAGATGCTCATCGGCCCGGATTGTAAGAGTGCCCGATACCGCACACGAAACCAACCGCTCACTGATGTCGACTGCTGCTCGATCGGCGAGCGGCCACTCGGCTCATTGCGATCTGACGACTGAATCTTGCGTTCTCGGGCGATGCGGCGCGACGGTCGTGTCATGGCCCGCAAACTGCTCGCCGTTTTGATGCTCTTCGTGCTCGCGTCGCCCGTCGCTTCAGCCCGCGCCGTACAGCCGGAGACTCCGGAATCCCCACCCCCGCTGGTGCTCTTCTGGGGTGACGGTTGCGCACACTGCGAGGCCGAGTGGGGTTTCCTGACCGATCTCGGATCGGACATCCCCGAGCTCGAGATCATCGACTACGAGGTCTGGTACAGCGAGACCAACCGTCGGGCGTTCGTCGAACTGCTCGCCGAGAGAGGGGAAGATCCATCCGGCGTCCCCACCACAGTCTTCGGCGAACACATGTGGGTCGGATTCAACGATCTGATCGCGCGTGACATCAGGGTGGCCGTCGAGGCAGCTTTCGGGTACCGCGAGCTACCCGACGCCGGCGAGACCGTCATCGATCTCCCGATCATCGGTGAGAGCGACGTGTCCTCGACGTCATTGCTCGTGAGCACCGTTCTCATCGCCTTCGTCGACGGGTTCAACCCGTGTTCGCTGTGGGCGTTGTCGATCCTTCTCGCGCTGGTCCTGCGAACCGGTTCCCGGCGGCGAGTGATCGCAGTCGGCACCACGTTCCTGCTGGTGACCGCCGGTCTCTACGCCCTCTACATCGTTGGGCTCTACGGAGTGCTCGAACTCGCGGCACACGCGCCGTGGATCCGGGCGATCATGGCCGGGGTCGCCCTGGTGTTCGGTGTGATCAACGTCAAGGACTTCTTCGCCTTCAAACGCGGACCGAGCCTGACGATCTCCGAGAAGGCCAAGCCGGGGCTGTATCGGAGAATGCGCACCGTCGCCGACGATCGACCAATCCAGACCGTGCTCGCCGGCACCGTGGTGCTTGCCACTGGTGTCTCGATCCTCGAGACACCATGTACGGCCGGCTACCCGCTGCTGTGGACCGATCTGGTGACCAGGCAGGGCGTGGCCCTCTCGACCGCCGTAGGTCTGTTCGGCATCTACATGGCGGTTTTCCTGCTCGACGAGTTCGCGGTCTTCGGGACTGCGGTTGTGGCCATGCGCGCAGCCAAGCTGGAGGAGCGGCACGGCCGGGCCCTCAAGCTGATTGGCGGAACGCTGATGATCGTGCTCGCTGCGGTGCTGCTATTCGCCCCCGACCTGATGCAGAACCTCATCGGCGTTGCCGCCACCTTCGGTCTGGCTGCGATCGTCTCCGCCATCATTCTGGGCATCGAGCGGAGGCGTGCGCGTGACTCCGCGAAAGCAGGCGTCACGACGGGTTCCAGGTGAGGTAGGGGTCGACCACACACAACCGCAGCCCCGGATCACGGCGACCGCGGGAGGAGCGTCCGCTTTCAGCGGTCGACGTCGCCCATCACGGGGTCGAGTGAGGCGATCGTTGCGACGGTGTCGGCGATCAGCGAATCGGACATCATGATCGGGAGCGCCTGGAGGTTGTTGAAGGAAGGCGCGCGGGTGTGCATCCTCCACGGCTTGCCTCCGCCATCGCTCACCAGATAGCAGCCCAGTTCACCACGGGGCGACTCGACTGCCACGTACGTCTCACCTTCCGGAACCGTGAAGCCCTCGGTGAAGATCTTGAAGTGGTGGATGAGCGCTTCCATCGACTCGTCGATCCGGCCACGCGGCGGCGGTGTGATCTTGCGGTCGTCGATCCGGTAGTCGCCCTTCGGCATCCGCTCCATCGCCTGCTCGACGATGCGCATCGACTGCTTGACCTCTTCGACCCGGATCCGGTAGCGGTCGTAGACGTCGCCGCGGGTTCCGGTCGGGATGTCGAACTCGTACTCCTCGATTCCCGAGTAGGGGAACGCCTTGCGAAGATCCCACTCGACACCGGTAGAACGCAGCGTCGGGCCGGTGATGCCATAGGCCCGGCATTCTTCGGGCGTGATCACACCGACACCCTGGGTCCGCTCGAGCCAGATCGGGTTGTTCTGCAACAGGTCGTCGTACTCGCCGAGCTTCTCGGGGAGCATGTCGAGGATCTCCCGAACATCGGACCGCCATCCCGGGGGGAGGTCGACGGCGACGCCGCCCGGTCGGATGTAGTTGTTGTTCATCCGCAAGCCGGTGGTCTTCTCGAAGAAGTTGAGGATCATCTCGCGGTCACGGAAACCGTAGATCATCATCGACAGCGCCCCGATGTCCATCCCATTGGTGGCGAGTGCCACGAGGTGCGAAGAGATCCGGTTGAGCTCGGAGATGAGCACTCGAATGACCTTCGCCCGCTCCGGCACCTCGATGCCGAGGAGCTGCTCGACTGCCAGCGAGTAGCACAGCTCGTTCTGCATCGGTGCGAGGTAGTCCATGCGGGTGACGTTGGTGGGCCCTTGGAGGTATGTCAGCGTCTCGGCGGTCTTCTCCATGCCGGTGTGCAGGTAGCCGATGATGGGCTTCGTGCGGCGAACGATCTCGCCTTCCAGCTCGACCTGCAGGCGGAGCACGCCATGGGTGGACGGATGCTGTGGCCCCATGTTGACGACCATCCGCTCGTCGTCTGAGATCATCTCGGCCATCAGCCCCGGGTCCTGGTCGATCACAGACCCGAATTGGTCACGGAGCCGCGCCTCGGTCTCCTCCCAGGACATCTCCTGAGCGCCCTCGTCGGTGGTCTCGGCATGCCATGCCGCCCCCGGCTCCTCGGTCCCCGAGACCCACAGATCGACGGTCTCGGTCTGCTCGTCGGCCGAACTCTCGGTCGAGGTGTCTCTGGTGTCGGTCATCGGTGCCTCCGAGGTTCACAGTCGACAGTAGACAGTTCACGGTTTTGTCTGGTCCGGGTGAACTGTGAACCGTGAACCGCGAACTCGTCTGTCACGGCTCCACGTCGAATCCGAATCGAGCGAGTCGTCATCATCAACGCACCTTGTGTGAGTCTTTGAACTGGACGGGGACGGATCCGACCCCGAAGTCCTTCCGAAGCGGGTGGCCTTCCCAGTCGTCGGGCATGAGGATGCGAGTCAGGTCGGGGTGGCCCTCGAAGTCGATCCCGAACATGTCGTAGACCTCGCGTTCGGCGTAACCGGCGCCGGCCCAGATAGGCGTCAGCGACGGCACCGATGGCTCTTGTCGCGGCACCGAGGTGATCATGCGGAGCCGGAGCCGGTGCTGATGCGACAACAGGTTGGCGACGACGTCGTACCGGTGCTGCCGCTTTCGCATCCAGTCGACCGCAGTCACGTCGACACAGACCTCGAAGCCGGCGTCGAGTGCGGCCTGACCGAACTCGGCGAAGCGTTCTCTTGGCACGACGACGACGTCCTGGTCGTGCGAGAGGTGCCAGCTGACGTCCTCGAAGGGCTCGATGAGGCTCTGGAGGATCTCGCTTTCGGGAAGCGGCCGCCCCGCCTCGCTCTCAGCCAACTCCTCGCCGGCGTCGGTGTGATCTTCGGTGCTCATCGGTTGATCTCGCCGGCCATGATCTTGTCGTGCAGCGTCAGGATCCCGTGCATGAGGCTCTGGGGACCCGGTGGGCACCCGGGGACGTAGATGTCGACCGGGACGACCTGGTCGACTCCCTGTACGAGTGCATAGTTGTTGAACATGCCGCCCGAGGAGGCACAGGCGCCCATCGAGATCACCCACTTCGGGTCTGGCATCTGGTCGTAGACGGTGCGCAGCACGGGCGCCATCTTCTGGCTCACCCTGCCGGCGACGATCATGAGATCTGCCTGGCGCGGTGAGGCCCGGAACACCTCCATCCCGAAACGGGCGAGGTCGTAGTGGGCGGTGCCACTGGCCATCATCTCGATGGCGCAGCAGGCGAGTCCGAACGTGGCCGGGAACATCGAATTGGTCTGAGCCCACCGGGCGGCTTTGTCGATGGTGGTGGTCAGGAGACCGGGGGTCGTGGTGGGAGCGACCGCCATCAGGCGGCTTCACGATCGGCAGCGGTCATGTACCGGGCGCGGTGCTTGACGTTCCAGTCGAGCGCGCCCCGCTTCCACACGTAGGCGAGTGTTTCGAGCACGAAGGCAGTGAAGATCGCCACGGCCCCGATGCCGTACCAGCCGAGGTCGTTGAATCGGGAAGCCCATGCGAACAGGAAGATGATCTCGACGTCGAAGATGACGAACAGCATCGCCACCATGTAGAACTTGACGGGGAATCGTTGAGCGGGCTCGGTCTCGGGAAGAATGCCGGATTCGTAGGGCGCCGACTTCTCGACGGTGGGTCGCTTCGGCGAGAAGATCCGGCTGATGAGGACGGCTGCGCCGACGAAGACGAGAGCCAGCACCATCATGACCAGCAGCGGCAGATAGTCGTTCAGCGTCACGGCTTGGAGGATAGGTGCGATGGGTGGGAAGGGGGAATCTGGGATGTGAGTTCACCCTGAGGCCGCTGGCTCGTTGACCCGATGCGGCCCGGTCAAACGCGTTCTTGGGCTTCCTCGAATTGGTTGAGGGCGAACAGGAAGGCGATGAACAGGATCAACGAAACGGCCATGAACGTCAGCGGGATGATCCTCACCTCGAACGAGTTGAGGCCTTCGATGTTCGCCGGACGCGGTCCCCGAGGTGCATAGATCACGAACAAGAGGCTGCCGATCGTGTTCCATGCGAAGATGCCTGCCATCGTCACCAAGAACGCCAGTTTCTTGCCGAGGTTGGTGAAGGTGATGAGGAACACGGATCCGAAGAAGATCGCGATCGATGCCACGGTGAGAAGGATTCCGGTGACGAACAGATTCGCCGAGAGAAGCTCCCGAAATATCTCTCTGATCATGGTGCCACTCCTGCCTCGAGAACGTCGTCGCCGAACCCTCTGAGATCACCGTTCCTCAACCACTTGGCCAGAAGCTCGAGATCTTCTGTGGAGAGGATGGCGCCGAAAGCCGGCATCCGGCCGTTGCCGAACCCGTTGACGCCATATGGCTGGTTCGGCTCGGCGCCCACGATGAGGAAATCGACGAGATCTTCATCCGACAGGAACTGCACTGCAGGACGTTCTTCCCACAACGCCGGGCCGATGCCGCCGGAACCTGCTTCCTGGGTGAAGGCGAGGCCGGCCGAGTAACCGGAGGTGTGGCAGCGGGCGCAGTAGCCGTTGTAGATCCCGACCACCCGCTCGGCCTCATCGACGGAGATCTGGTTGTTGGCGGCGATGCCCGCGAAGTCGAACTCCCACTTCTGGTTGATGGCCGCCTCGACCAGACTGTCGAGGCTGTCTCGCGCCGGTTGCAGGATACGGTCGATGTTCTCGGTGGTGACTCGGGCGTTGAGCGCCACCGTGTTGAGGGCGGCAACGGCCTCGCGGGCCGCTTGGAGGTCGGGAACACCGATGGCCGTCTCCTCCATCGTGGGATCCAGGTTCACCGATGGGAGATCGCCATCCACGAGCGTCGAGACGACATTGGCCGACTGACCGGCGAGTTGCTGCTCCTGAGCGTCGGTCAACCCGTCCCCGTCTCCGTCGGTGCCATCGTCGTCTGCAACTCCGGCGAGGATCTCCTCGATCGAATCAGCGATCGGGCCGAGCACCGGTGCACTCTGGACATCATCTTCGAGAGGGCTGTCGGCGAGCATCCGCAGTGTCGCCAGCAGGCCCTCGGCGGCCTCGAGATCCGGGACGCCGTTGGTTTCGGGATCGTCGGGCTGGAAAGTGAGATCGAGGCTCAGCGGATCGATCAGCAGGACCTCTCGTGCCCGGAGGTTGAGCGCACCGATGTCGTCCTCGGCGGTGTCGGAGAGGCCATCACCGTCGGTGTCGATCCCGTCGGACGCATCGTCGAGCACGTCTGCAGCTTCCTCGGCGATCGCCGTCAGATCGTCCTGGATGTCGTTTGCCCGGAGCAGATCTGCGATCAGCTGCTGTTGATCCAACACCGCGCCGGCGATCGCCGCTTCGGCTCCATCCAGGCGAGCGAGCTCACCCGCGATCTCGGGTTCGGTCTCGGCGAGGACGGCTTCCTGTTCGATCTGGAACTCTTCGGAGTGCATGTAGTCGAGCAACTCTTCGAGCTGTGCGTCGTTCATGGGACCGCCGCCTTCGAGACCCCAGGCGGGCATCGGGGAGTTGCCCCGGCCGTAGATCAGCCAGAACTTGACCTCTTCGCGGTCGTAGCGGTAGAAGACGTCATTGATGGATGGCGCTTCCCACGTGACCGTCACACCGGTGCGCTTCTCGACGTAGGTGGCTGCTCCGCCACCGCCGTCGGCTCCGTGACAGTCACCGCACTGGAATTCCTCGTACCACTCGTGACCGTGCTCGATGGAGGTCTCGCTGAACTCTTCGACGAAGCCCTCCTGGCGATTGCTCTCGGTCAGGTAGTAGACCGGGATCGACACGGCGAGAATGCCGGAGAGGACGACGGCGCTCAGTTGGATGCCCTCGAGTCGCTTGGTCTCCAGCTCGTCATCGGTGGTGCCGGGAGCCAGGTTCGAAGCGACCTCTTCCGATCCTCGGCTGCGCAACGCCGACACTGCGAGATATGACACCCACGCAATGGCGGCCAGGATGACGATCGTGATGACGATGCTGGAACTCATCATCCTCCCCCGATACAGGAGGGGCCCTGCGGATAGCTGACGGACGGCTGGAAAGCACGCGGGGTCTCGACGACGGTGCCTGTCTTGATGATCAGATCGCCTCCGTCGGTGACTTCCACGGCGAAGCGATCCAGGTTGCGAGGCGCGGGTCCTGCGTTGTACTCACCGATCGAGTTGTACTTCGAACCGTGACAGGGGCACTCGAACCCTTGGGAGGTCGAGCACCAGGGCACCCGGCAGCCGAGATGGACGCATTTCTGCCAGATGGCCATGACCCCCGCAGCCTCGACGCTCCTGGCGTCGAATTGCTCGGACAGGGCGTCGGGACCCGGCACGACGTATGCGCGAGCTTCGGGCACGAAGACCGGCGTCACCGATCCATCGTCGTTGATCGCTTGATCGAGGAGATCGCTGACGGCACCGGCATTCACATCGGAGCCGAACCCACCCGAGATCCGGGGCCACAGAAACGCCAGGAAGCTGGTACCGAGCAGCCCACTGAAGGTGCCGAACGTCACGCCGAGCGCACGATTGAAGAACTGACGTCGCGTCACCCCTGCCTCTTCCGGAGACACCTCCACGAGACGCTGCTCGGTCTCTACCTGGACGGCGACCGCAGCCGGTTCTTCGTCCGCCTCGGGCGCGGCTCCGATCGGCAGGACAGCCGATTCCTCCGAGACGGGTTCGTCGGCTGCCACGGGGACCGGTGGGAGCTCGACCGCACTTGACCGGTCGGCCGCTCGGGTCTCGCCCGACATGCTGGAACGCCAATCCACCCCCGACCGGCGTGCGGCGATGGCGAACGCACCGATGGCAGCTGCGAGCGCAAGAACGGCGATGCCGACGAGAAGGAGTTGATCGCCACTCATTCGAAGTTCACCCAGTCCTTGAGGTCGTCGAAGAAGATGCCGTCCCGCCATGGATAGGCGAAGTTGAATCCCTCCCCTCGGAACAGGACGCCGATGATCGTCAGCGTCGCCGAGCCGGTGAGAAAGATCGTGTACAGCATGATGGCGAACTTCCGATCCGATGGCTTGGTGGATGGGTTCCGATCGATGTAGGGGATCATCATGAAGCCGATCAGCCCGATGATCGTAGGCACCGTCACACCCGCGATCTGCGGATCGAAGTAACTGAGCAACTCCTGGAGGCCGAGGAAGTACCACGGCGCCTTCGACGGGTTCGGGGTTGCGTTGAAGTTGGCCTGCTCCAGCAGTGGGGCCTGGAGAATCACCGACAGCAGGATCACGAAGCCGGTCATCGCCAAGAGCGCCGTGAACTCGGCGATCATGAGGTGTGGCCAGGTGTTGACCTTGTCCGTCGGGTCCGCTTTGACCTGTTGGATCGCCCTCGCCTTGACGACGGTCAGCAGTCGCTGGGTGCGGACTCCTTCGGGGACGTTGGCGTCCGGAGCGACCGGGCGGGGGTTCACGATCGCAGCCCGGGCACCGTTGCCACTCGACCCGCCGTTGGGCGCCGGTGCAGGCGTTTCGGCCGGCTTCTCCTCGACGGCAACGGCCGCCGGGGCCGGGGCCTCCGCCGCAGCGGCGGGGGCGGCCGGTGCGGCCGGCGCGGGAGCGGGTGCTGGGGCTGGGGGGGCCGGCGTTTCGGTGGCAGCCGGGGCCGCAGGGGCCGGAGCGGCTTCGCCCGCCATCTCGGCGAGGATCGAGGCGACGGATACGCCGAGTGACTTGGCTTTGGCTTCGGCCGACCGTTTCACGAGAGATTCAGGAAGACCGCCGACCTCCGCCGCCTTCTTGAGGAGAGCATCGACGTCGACCTCCGCTGCGGGAGCCGAAGCCACGGGCTCGGGAGCAGCCGGAGCCGGAGCTGGTTCGTCATCGGCCGGCTCGGAC
>JAHEIN010000240.1 GCA_024639335.1 bacterium
CCGAGCTCGCCGAGCTACTGGCCGAGGAGGACGTCGCCCACCTCGCCGCGGCCATGGAGCCAGGCTCTACTGCCGGTGTGCTCATCTGGGAAAACTTGTGGGCTGCTCCATTCGCGTCGGCAGCGCTTCGTTCGGGCGGTCAGTTGATCGCCAACGGTCGAATTCCGATCCAAGCGGTCATTGCCTCGATCGAAGCTGACACCAACACCATTGATGAAGGAGCCTGACATGCCAGTGCGAGCATCACGCAGAGGACGAAGGGGCGTCGTGGGCCACCCGGTCGCCAAAACCGCCGTCGTCGCCAAGGCGGTCACTCCCGGGCCAGCACCCGTCGCCAAGACAGCCGTCGTGGCGGCAGCGGTGACACCCGGACGGCGTCGCCGCCGCCGAATCTGAGTCGGCGCGAGTTGGGCGCCTCACCTGCTTGTGTAGAGAGGGCATGGACATGATCTGGGCACTGCTGATATCTCTCGGGATTCCTTTCTGGTTCATTGTCGGGATCCTCGCCGCCATCTGGTGGAGTCGGCGCTCGTTCAAGCAACAACCGGGTGTGTTCGAGATCGCGATACGGGCGGACAACGCCACGAAGTGGCCGCGGCAGCTCGGCTACGGCCGGCTCGTACGTGATGTTCTCGTGCTCAACCGCGGAGTGGCGCTCCTTCGCACGGAGATGCACGGTGTCGACATGGTGTCCGAGTTCGAGATCGGGGACGGCCCGAAGAAGCCGGTCGGGGCAGTCGGCCGCCTCATCGCGCTCGACGACGGGTCCCGACGTGAAGTCGCCGTCGCACCAAACGATGTCGCACTACTCGATGCAGTCGGTGCCGCGAACGCTGGCGAAAGCCCGACGGCGCGTGGGGACCGGTGCATCGCTGTGGCGTCTAACTCAGCTCGGCAGCTCACCGTTGCCGGTCCTCGCAGCGCCCGTGACCCGCACAATCAGAGACATCCCCACCGAACTACGACTCGGAGTCGACGACGGCATGCCCACGGACTGCGTCGCCCGGCTCGACAATCTCAGAGTTGTTCCCAAGACCTACCTTGTCGACCAGATCTGCGAACTACAGGCGGCCCGACTCGCCGAAGCATGCGCCGCCGTACAGGCCGCCACCGACTGCTAGGCAAAGCCCCGAGAGCAACGCCTCGCGGACGCCAGTACTGCCTGACGCGTGTACTAACCTGTGTGTCGGAGGGGGGACTTGAACAAACCTCCCCTTGGCGACATCTGGCGTCGTCCTGCGGTAACTATCGTCCCTGAGCGGTATCCAGGGACGACCGGATCCGCCCCCTACCGCTAGATACCGCTCCAGGGCGCCAGATGCCATTAGCAAACCATTAGCAACGCGACACCCCTGCAATCGTCATCGGGGCACCACTACCGCAACACCGTTTGAGACGGCTGCATCTGCCAAACGGTCGTCGTATGTGATCAGCCCGTCGAGGTCGTCTCCAAGGTCGAGCGCGGCCGCGAGATGAATCGCGTCGAGCGACCGCAGCCCAGACGGGTCAAGCCTGCCAGCATCCTCGAATACCGCCGATGTGACGTGGACCAGAGTGACCGCATCCAAGACTTCACGAGCCTGCAGCACACGGTCTGGCACTGCCCTCCGAACGGCTCGCATCAGTTCGGTCCGAACCAAATCGCACGCAACAAGGTCTCGACCCGGCTCCTCCAACCAAGCCCGGAGCGCTGCCGTCTCTGACTCAGCAACCACCAGCTTGACCAACGCGGACGTATCAACGTAGAACGCCACCTCAGTACCGCTCGTCGTCTCTCATCTCCCGCAGCTCACTCGAAAGATCGGGCCCAGGCTCGGGGGCCGGCAAATCGATCAACCGGCCACGCGCAGGCCGAGCATGACCTTCTTCGATCAGCGCTCGTATACGCGACTTCGGAATCGCCGACATCCGAGCAACAGGACGGCCACGATCAGTAATCGTCACTGTCTCACCAGCGGCAGCCTCGGCCACCACGGCCGAAGCGTTTTGCTTCAACGCACGAATTCCAACTTCAGACATGTGCTTCAATGTAGCACATCGGATCTCGAAGGCAAACCATGAGCGGACGCCACGCACGAGACGAACGTGTACTAACGCTTGTGTCGGAGGGGCGACTTTAACCCAAAGTACACGCGCTCCCTGGAGCGTCGAGCTGGATGCAGCGTAGGTGTTTCGGCTGGTCAGAAGCTCCTTGTAGACCAGCCGGGGGCTCGCCAGATGCAAATGAGGCCCAAGCGAACGTCGCGCTGATTCGAGAAGACGAGTCGATTGTGAGCAGCGGCTGATGGCTCTCGCTGCAACCACTACGCTCGGCCCGTGACCGAGACACTCCCCACCGTGATGGCTGCCGAGATGCGGGTGCTCGACCCCTTGGTGTCCGCACAAAAGCTGCTCGCACTCATCGAAGGAGCCCACAAGAACGGCATCCTCGAACTGCTCGCCCCGGGCGCCACGATCCCAGCCATCACCACCGCTACCAAACTGGAAGCAGGAGTCGTCGCAGCCATCGTCGACGCTTTGGTCGTCGGCGGAGTCGCAGAGAACGACAACGAAACGTTCCACCTTACGAAGGACTGGCAGGCGGTGTGCGGCCCCATCGGCGTCCGACCACTACCTGCAACGTTGCACGGCGAACGAGTTGGCGCCGAACTTCTCCGCCACGTCGGAACTGGTGACGACTATTGGAGTGTTTCAACCGATGATCGAGTCGCACTTGCGGCGTCACTGTCACCCGACCCCATTCAAGGATCGCTCGTCCCAACCCTTCCAGCCCAAGCAGCTGCGGGCGAACCTCTCCCCGCCGCCGCGTCGACAGCCAATCGCTATCTCGAACTGGGCTGCGGCGTCGCCGGAATGACACTGTCACTCCTCCAAGCGTTCCCCCAACTCACCGTCGTCGGCGTCGAGTTGAGCGACGATCTCGCCGACGAAGCCGAGCGACGAGCGGAGGTGTTGGGTCTGCGGGATCGATTCACCGTCGTACGCAGCGACGCCGCCGACTTCGATGACGAAGAACCGTTCGACCTCGGATTCTGGAGCCAGTTCTTCTTCGCTGAGCACACACGAGCAGGCGCTCTCCGCACACTCTTCGACAACATCCGCCCCGGCGGACTCGTCGCAGCTCCCATCGTCCACCCAATCGGCGGCGAGCCTGACGCCGTACTCCGACGAATCAGCCTGCTGCGCGTCTCCACCCAAAGCTGGGGAGTCCCCGATCGCACACCCGAAGAACTGGTCGAAGAGTTCCAAACAGCGGGGTTGGTCGATGCCCGAGCCGTCGGACAAGGCAAACGATCCATGCTCGTCCTGGCAAATCGTCCATGATTCTAATCGAACAGTTGTTCGTGTCGGAGGGGGGACTTGAACCCCCACGCCCCTAAGGGCACCAGCCCCTCAAGCTGGCGCGTCTGCCAATTCCGCCACTCCGACGTGGCTGCCCGGCGAGCCGAGCGGTGCGCCATCCTA
>JAHEIN010000241.1 GCA_024639335.1 bacterium
CGCTCGCCGCCGGCATCGGGGTCCGGAACGTGTTTCTGGTCTCTGGCGCCATCGGGATCGTTGCTGCCGGGCTGGCGGCATTGATGTTCAGGGGCGCAGTACCGAAGGCCGACACGATGCATCTTTCGAGCCGGCCGGAGCCCGCCGTCGCCCCGGCGGAGTGACCCGACTTCGACGCCCCTCACCGCCCGATCACCCGGTCTGCACCGGCGGCCTGAACCGACGACCGATCACCGACAACGCCGAGGCGGGCGCAGCGAGCCAGGGCCCGCTCAATGGCTGTCGAAGTCGAGCGCCACGTCGAAGTTGGGGGCGCTGTGGGTGAGCGCTCCGACGCTGATGACATCGACGCCGGTCTCGGCCACCGATCTGATCGTGTCCACCGTGATGCCGCCGGATGCCTCGGTGACCATCTCCTCCCCCACCATGGCGACCGCCTCGCGTAGCTGCGAGGCGGTCATGTTGTCGAGCAGCACGATGTCCGCTCCAACGACCAACAACTCACGAAGCTCGTCCAGCGTCTCTACCTCGACCTCGATCTTCACCGTGTGCCCCACTCGGGCCCGGACCATCGCCACGGCGCGTCCGATTCCACCGGCGGCGGCGATGTGGTTGTCCTTGATCATCACCGCGTCGTACAGCCCGAAGCGATGGTTGGAGCCGCCACCCATCCGCACCGCGTACTTCTCCAACGCCCGAAGCGTGGGTGTGGTCTTCCTGGTGTCGGCGATGAGCACGCCGGTCCCCTCGACCAGATCGACAAGTCGAGCAGTGAGCGTGGCGATACCGGACAGGCGACCAAGAAAGTTGAGCGCGGTTCGTTCGGCGGTCAGCAGCGCCCGGGTGTGACCTGCAAGCCTCAGAAGGTCCGAGCCCGCCGAGACACGGTCGCCGTCGTGGGCGACCGATTCGATCTCGATTGCATCGTCCATCAGGTAGAAGACACGTTCGGCGATCGCCAGGCCGGCAACGACTCCGTCCTGACGGGCGACCAGGCGCGCAGAGCTCCGGTGGTCGGGACCGAAGATCGACTCGGACGTGAGGTCGCCGGCCGACGCCAGATCCTCGTCGAACGCTCGCATGATCAGATCGTCGAACCTGCTGACATCCATCGTCACTCGGTTTCCTTCGGGATGGGCTCGACAAGATTACGGTTTGCCTGGAACGAATCGGGCTCCGGATAGTCCGCGCGGTAGTGACCTCCGCGGGATTCCGACCGCCGCAGAGCAGCCGTAGTGACCAGCGCCGCGACCTCGAACGCCACCCGACCGGGGATCGACCCCATGAGCCTCGGCTGGAGCTCGACGAGCCTGTTGCGGGCATCCCACAGTCCGTTTCCCGTCCGGACCAGCCCGACGCGCTCCCACATGAGCTGTCTGACCGCATCGACCTCCGGCGGCCGCTCGAGCGAACACTCGGCGAGTCCAGCGGTCCAGGATCCGATCCTGCCTCCGAGGCCCTGGGCGTGGTGCACGTCCTCGGCGACCAGCGCCCCGAACACGAGACCTTCAAGCAGCGAATTGGAGGCAAGCCGGTTGGCGCCGTGCACACCGGTCGACGCCGCCTCACCCACCGCCCACAGACCGGACACCGACGATCGGCCGGAGGATCCGGCATCGATGCCGCCCATGAAGTAGTGGGCGGCCGGGGACACCGGCAGTAGATCTTCACGCGGATCCAGGCCTGCCTCCTGGGCGTAGGCGAAGACGGTGGGGAATCGACTCGGGAAGTCCTCGACGTTCCTGGCGTCGAGGAAGGCTCCGGCCTGCTTGTCGTGCTGCCAGAAGATCGCCCGGGCCACGACATCGCGTGGAGCGAGCTCCGCGTCCGGATGGTGACGAAGCATGAAACGGCGTCCCCGGTCGTCGACCAGCGTTGCCCCCTCCCCCCGCAGGGCTTCGGTGAGAAGCGGCATCGGGTCGCGCCCGGCCATGAGACCGGTCGGGTGGAACTGGACGAACTCGAGGTCGGCGAGGCGCGCACCGACTCGCGACGCCGCGGCGAGCCCATCGCCCGTCACCACCGCCGGGTTGGTGGTGTGCCGGTAGATCTGGCCGATCCCGCCCGTCGCCAGGATGACCGCAGGCGAATCGAACGCGACGATCTTCCCGGCGGAGTCGACGGCGAGCACTCCCGTGACGCCGAGATCGTCGCGCAGGAGATCGATCATGCGCCAACCTTCCAGCACGTCCACCGAGTCGCTGACGTCCGCCGCCGCCGAGAGTGTCCGCTGCACCTCGGCACCCGTGGCGTCGCCATCGGCATGCACGATCCGGCGCCGCTGGTGGCCCGCCTCACGCCCGAGCTTGAGCTCGCCGCGGTCATCGAGATCGAATTGGGCTCCGAGTTCGATCAGCCGTTCGATCGCCTTGGATCCTCCGGCCGTCAGCACCTCGACGGCGCGCTGCACGGCGATACCTCCGCTGACGGTCATCGTGTCGCTGGCATGGAGTTCGGCGGTGTCGTCTTCGCCGACCGCGGCTGCGATCCCGCCCTGCGCCCAACCGGTGGAACCGAGCGACCCGACGGTCAGGACGGTTGCTCTGGGAAGCCCCAGGGCAACCGAGAGGCCGGCAACCCCGGATCCGATGACGACCGGGTCTGCGAGCTCGACCCGCTCGATGGTCACTTCTCGTGCCGTCCGACCTCGAGCATTCGTTCGACGGCGAGTCGGGCCCGGTCGGCGATGTCGGCTGGTATCTCGACCTGATGGGTCATGGTCTCGAGCGAGTGCCGAATGCCTTCGAGCGTGATCCGCTTCATGTGCGGACACAGATTGCACGGGCGGACGAACTCGGTCTCAGGGGTCTCCAGCGCAACGTTGTCGGCCATGGAGCATTCGGTGATCATCATCACCCGATCGGGCCGATGTTCGGTGACCCAGTTGATGATCCCGTTCGTCGACCCGACGTAGTCGGCTTCGGCGAGAACGTCAGGAGGGCATTCGGGATGAGCGATCACCGACACGCCACCGAGGAGATCGCGATGCTGTCTGATCTCTGCTCCGGTGAATCGCTCGTGGACCATGCAGGCGCCGTCCCACAGGATCAGCTCGACGTCGGTTTGGGTCGCCACATACTTGCCGAGGTACTGGTCGGGCAGGAAGATCACCCGATCGACCCCCAACGACTCGACGACGGCGACGGCGTTGCCGCTGGTGCAGCAGATGTCGGTCTCGGCCTTCACGTCGGCCGACGTGTTCACGTAGGTCACGACCGGGACGCCGGGGTATTGCGCCTTGAGGGCACGCACGTCCGCCCCGGTGATGCCGTCGGCGAGTGAGCAGCCCGCTCGCTTGTCGGGCAGCAGCACCGTCTTGGACGGATTGACGAGCTTGGCGGTTTCGGCCATGAAATCGACGCCGGCGAGCACGATGACGTCTGCCTCGGTCTCCTTCGCCATCGCCGCCAGCTTGAGGGAATCGCCGGTGAGGTCGGCGGCGAGTGCGAAGATGTCGGGCGTCA
>JAHEIN010000079.1 GCA_024639335.1 bacterium
GCACCGGCGCAGGCGCGCACCGGCCGAGGGGTAGGATGGCCGCCGTGGACGAAACCGACATCAGACCGACGGTGGACTATGCCTTGCTCGCGGATGCGGTGCAGGTGGTTCACGGCAAGCTGTACCTGCTCGGTGGGGGATGGGACAGCCTCTTCGTGCCCGGCTTCCCAGCGCGTTATCCCTCTCTCGGGGTCGGGCTCAGGGTGCGTGTCCCGTGGAGCTGGACAGATCGTGTTCTGGTGATCGGAGTCGATCTCCAAGACGAGGACGGACAGCGGATCCTCCCCACCAAGCCCTTGAAGCAGGGCGTGCGGGTGGCGCGGCCGGAGGGGATCCCCGAAGGCACCGACGTCGGACTGGCCCGCTCGTTCACCTTCAACAACCTGACGTTCCCGGCCGAGGGCGCCTATTCGTTCGTTGTCTCGCTCAACGACGAGACGGCCTCCCGGCTCCGGTTCTCGGTCAGGTCGAGGCCGTCCTGATCCCCACATTTCTGCCCGGGGCATCTGCGACGGCAGCATTCCAGGTCGCGGCCGACTGGTTGTAGGGTCGAGTCGTGGCGATTCGACTGCCGATGTTCCCCTTGGGAAGTGTCATCTACCCGTACAGCGCCGTGCCTCTGCGAGTGTTCGAGCCGCGCTATCTCGCATTGCTCGACACGGTATCGATGGACTCCGGCGAGTTCGGGTCCGTGCTGATCGAACGTGGATTCGAGGTCGGTGGAGGCGACGAGCGCTTCGCCATCGGGACTCGGCTTCGCATCGTCGGATCGAGCGACCTCGAAGATGGTCACAAGGCAATCGTCGTTGCAGGCACCGAACGTATTCGCATCCTCGAGTGGCTCCCTGACGACCCGCATCCCTGGGCGTTGGTCGAGCCGATTCCCGACGTTGCGGAACGTTTCGACCTGACCGAACTCATCGATACCGTTTCGGCACGGCTGCGCACCGTCATGGCGCTTGCGTCGGAGCTCGGAGCGGACACATCCGACCTGGATCTCACCGTCGCAGATGACCCTGTTGCAGCCAGCTTCCAGCTTGCCGCCCTGACGCCGGTCACACCCCTCGACAGCTACGAGATGCTCGCTGCCGCGAGCATCGACGAACGTCTCGAGTTGACCGCTGGTTTTCTCGCCGACCGCATCGACATGATCAGAGCCGAGCTCGCTGGCGGAGGCGCGTGACGACGATGGGTTGTGGAACCACCTCGAACGCAGTGAACCCGATTGGGACTCGTTCCTCAGGAATTCCGGGTCGAGTTTCTGGCGGGCGCCGAAGTGGGAAGACCGTTGGATGAGATCGAGTCCGCTCCGTTGGCCTGCCCCACGATGCTCGCCACCATCGACCGCTTCATAAACGCGGAGATCAGGATGGCGGGCTCGACGCACAGCTGGTCGCCGATGTCCGGTCTCCTGTCGGCGCACCTCGATGTGCTCGTCGAATCGGTCATCGAAGACCTTCGCAAGTCGGACCCGGAGATCAACCCGCCAGCCGTTCGACGGATGCAACGGGAGCCGACCGAGAAGGCGATGCCGGACCACGTCGGGGAGATCCCGAGAACCGCTCGACCTCGCGGAATGTCCGCGTACGAAGTGGGCGATGCCGACGAAGCCATCGCCTGGTCGAACTCGCTCTGCCGGTCGTCGCTGGGTCGAACGTGACGCACCGTGCAATCGGCGAGTCCCGTCCGTTGAACGATCCGGCGGCCCGCAGAGGGCTCTCCCTCATGTTCGGGCTGTTCAAGAACTATCGCCGAGATGGGCTCCTGAGCATCGTCAGCGCTCTGGTGTGGATGGTCGTCGTGGTGGCGGTCCCATACGTCGAGAAGCTCGTCATCGATCGTGCCATCACCGGAGAGCGGCGGGATCTGTTGGGTCCCCTCGTCGGTCTGCTGCTGGGAGTGGGGCTCGTGAAGGCGCTCGGCGTGGGTGGGCGGCGCTGGTTCGCATTCCGTCTCTCATACCGGGCAGAGACGGACCTGCGCAACCGGATCTTCGAGCACATCCAGCGTTTGGCCTTCACGTTTCACGATCGGACGGCGACCGGCGAGCTCATGGCGCGGGCTTCGAGTGACCTCTCGCAGGTCCGGCTGGTGTTCGCAATGCTCCCGATCACGATCGCGAACGTCACCATGTTTGCTCTGATCGGAGCAGTGCTGATCATTCTGGACCCAGTTCTCGGTTCAGTGACCGTTCTCACCATCCCGGCGATGGGCGTGATCGCGTTGCTGTACGCCAGACGCGTCCTCGCAGCCTCTTTCGAGGTCCAGCAGCGGCTCGCCGACATGTCATCGGTCGTAGAAGAGGGCGTGTCCGGTATCCGGGTGGTGAAGGCGTTCGGGCGGGAGGATCTGGAGGTAGCCAAGGTCGACAAGGTGGCCGAACGCATCTATCACAAGACCATGGAGCTCGTGCGAGAGCGGGCAACCTTCGTTCCGCTCTTCGAGGTGATCCCCTCGGCTGCGACCGTTGCCGTGCTCTGGCTCGGTGGGATCCGCGTGGCGGACGGTGCGATGTCCCTCGGTGATTTCGTGGCGTTCACCCAGTATCTCGTCATTCTGGTCTTTCCCCTTCGACTCACAGGATGGTTCTTCGCCGAGTTGCCCCGAGCGGCCGCCGCCGCCTCACGAGTGGTCGACTTGATTGCGAAGGCACCGGCCATCAGTGAGCCCCGATCGCCGAAACCGCTTCCCGATGGGGGTGGTGAGGTTCGTTTCGACGGCGTGGGGTTCTCGTACCCCGACGGGCCGCGTGTCCTCGATGGATTCGACCTCACGATCCCGGCCGGCAAGTCGGTTGCCGTCGTCGGTTCGACGGGCTCGGGCAAGTCGACGCTGTCCTACCTCGTGCCGCGTTTCTACGACCCCGACGAGGGCCGGGTTCTCCTCGATGGGGTCGACGTTCGCGAGCTGAGTCTCGATCGTCTTCGGGGTGAGGTCGCAGTTGTGTTCGAGGACACGTTCCTCTTCTCGTCGACGATCGGCGAGAACATCTCATTTGGAGACCCCGATGCCAGTAAGGAGCAGATACGCCTCGCCGCCAGGCTGGCGCAGGCACACGAATTCATCTGCGGCCTCGAGGACGGCTACGACACCGTGGTGGGGGAGCGAGGCCTGTCCCTGTCCGGCGGGCAACGGCAGCGCGTCGCCCTCGCAAGGGCGATCCTCAGAGACCCCAGGGTGTTGATTCTCGACGACGCCACCTCGTCGGTCGATGCGGCCACCGAGGCAGACATCCGGGCGGCGCTGGAAACGGTGATGAAGGGGAGAACGACGTTGATCATCGCCCACCGGACGTCGACGCTCAAGCTCGCCGACTCGGTCGTCGTGATCGAGGGCGGCAAGGTGCTCGCAGTAGGCAGCCACTCTGAACTGCTCACAACGGTCCCCCGCTACGAGGCGATCCTCGCCGAGGCCGTGGAAGACGCCGACGAAGTGGTCCCGGGAGCAGCGACACCATGAGTTCACAGTTCACAGTTCACAGTCCACAGTTCAACCGAGCGAGGCCGGGTGGGTCGAGACCCGGTGCACGCCTGGCGCGAGTCGGGCGTTGCCACGCCGTCACTCTCGGCGGGTCTTCACGAGAACTGTCAACTGTCTACTGTGAACTGTCTATTTCTGTTCGACTGTCAACTGTCAACTGTCAACTTCTCCAGACTGTCGACCGTCAACCACCACGGAGCGCCGGCTGATGTACGCCAGGTTCGGGTCGGACGAGAAGATCGAGCGACCACTCGCGTTGCTGCGGAGGGCGGCAGCGATGGGTGCGCATCTCAAGTGGGCCGCGGCCGCCGCAGTTGTTGCCGTGATCGTCGCGACGGTCGCACGCCTGGCCGGCCCGCTCATCGTTCGATGGGGCGTCGACTCCGGTGTCATCGCCCAAGAGCGCGAGGTGATCACACGAGCTGCTCTCACGTACCTCGTGTTCCTCGTCGTCCAGTACACGGCGAACAGCACGGCGTTGCGAGCGGTGAACACGGTCGGTGAGCGGTACCTGCGGAGGCTGAGGGTGAAGGTGTACGAACATCTCGTCGGGTTGGACCTCGACTTCTTCGGCAAGTCGAAGGCCGGCGTGCTGGTGTCACGGCTCACGTCTGACGTCGAGGCGCTCACGACATTCTCGAACGAAGGTGCGATCAATGTGATCACTTCGACGTTGACCGTCGTCGGTGTCGGCGTCGGTCTGTTCCTGGTCGATACCACGATGGCACTCGTCGTGCTCGCCGTCATGCCTCTGCTGATCGCCGCGTCGATCGTCTTCCGCATCTTCGCCGATCGCGCATACCGGAGGGTGCGAGAGCAGATCGGGCTCGTGTTGGGGTCCCTTCAGGAGGGGATCAGCGGCGTGAGAGTGGTGCAGGCCTACAACCAGGAGCGTTCACAGCTTCACAGGTTTCATCGCGTGAACGACCGCTACTACCGGGCGAACCTCGACGCCGCGAAGGCGATCTCCATCTATTTCCCGACCGTCGACTTCCTCAGAACTGCTTCGGTCGGGCTGGTCCTGTTCGTCGGAGGCGCCCGGGTGCTCGATGGAGCCATGAGTTTCGGCTCGCTCGTTGCGTTCATCCTCTATCTGGCCTGGTTCTTCGAGCCCATCATCCAGCTGTCGAACGTCTACAACCTGCTCCAGGGCGCGCTGGCTGCCCTCAGCAAGATCTTTGGGATCCTCGACACCTCGCCTCTCGTGCAAGAGTCGCCGGATGCCGTAGCGTTCCATCGGGACGTCGAGGGTCGAATCCGGTTCGAGGACGTCACGTTCGGTTACGACCCGGGGATTCCCATCATCGAGCACCTCGACCTCGAGATTCAGCCCGGCGAGCGGCTGGCCGTGGTGGGCGAGACCGGAGCGGGCAAGAGCACGATCGCCAAGTTGGGCGCCCGCTTCTACGACCCGCAGGCGGGGCGCATAACCATCGACGGCATCGATCTGCGGGATCTCAGGACCGATGAGTTGCGGAGGGCGGTTGCCATGGTTCCTCAGGAGGGCTTTCTCTTCACCGGAACGGTCAGAGAGAACATCGCATACGCCCGCCCGGAGATGACCGACGACGAGATCTGGTCGGTTGCCGGCGTGCTCGGCATCGAGACCTGGCTCCGTTCACTGCCCGAACGGCTGGATACCGAGGTTCGTGAGCGCGGCATGCGGCTCTCGTCCGGGGAGCGTCAACTCGTTTCCCTTGCGAGGGCGATGGCGGCCGATCCCGCAGTCATCGTGTTGGACGAGGCGACATCCAATCTCGATCCCGAGACCGAGGCGACCGTAGAGGAGGCGCTCGGTCACCTGCTCGAGGGGCGCACGGCGATCGTGATCGCTCACCGTCTCCAGACCGCCCAGCGGGCAGATCGGATTCTGGTCGTGAGCGACGGCCGGATCGCCGAGCAGGGCCGGTTCGACGACCTCATCGCCTCTGGTGGAGTCTTTGCGCGGCTGCAAGCAGTGTGGGAAACGGCCGAGAATCGAACGCACTGAGTGATACTAGAACACAGATAGTGAGAATCTGCTTGAGTTGGCGGCTGAACGGCCGATGTTCACAAAGACACGTTCTGCCAGCCAATTGGGGGCGAGTGGGATGTGACGTTCGTCCCCGGGTCGAGAGATCCGGGGACGAACGGTTTTGAGCGAGGCCTCAGGTCGGCTCTAACCTCCCGAACGCTCCCGACCGCTCCGCACGGCGGCAATCCCCGATCCTGCTCTCTTCTCATGCGCGCGCTCCCCATCATCCTGATCGCAGTCCTGTCACCTCTCCTCATGGGTGCGGCGGCTCACCAAGGTGTGGGCCGTGGACCCACGGCACACATCGATGACCTGATCGCCGAAGTCGGCCGGGAGCGCGAACTCGTCCTGGTGTTCCCGCAGGACGCGGAAGCCACACACTTCGAGGACACGTGGGGGGACGGTCGATCCGGCGATAGGCGGCACAAGGGCAGCGACCTCATGGCTCCCAAGTCGACACCCGTGTACGCAGTGGCGGACGGCGTGGTGTCGATCATGCGCAAGTCCGGTCTCGCCGGCTACTGGATCGGGCTCGAGCACGCCGGTGGTGTGGAGAGCTGGTACATGCACCTGAACAACGACGAGCCCGGCACCGACAACGGCCGGGCCAGCCTCGACCAGGTCTATGCCCCGGGGATCGAGGTGGGCTCATTCGTCGCTGCAGGCCAGCTCATCGGATATGTGGGTGATTCTGGGAATGCCGAGTACAGCGGTTCGCACACCCACTTCGAGCTTCGAGTCGACGGCAGGGCGATCGATCCGTATCCGCTGTTGATCGATGCCCACAGGCGGGCTCTCGAGGTGGCGCGACTCGACCGGTTGGCGCCCCTGGTCGGACGGATCGACTGAGATCAGATGCCGGCAGCGTCGTCCAGTCTGGCGACCTCTGCGGCAACGTCCTGCACGTTGTTGGGATCGACCACGGCGGTCTGAGCGATCCCTGTCGTTGGCAGCTCACCGGAGGCGTCGACCCAGATGACGCGGGTGACGGCTGCCTCCCGGGCCGCCTCTGCCCAGCCCTCGAGCACCGTGAATCGGTCGCGGGCGAAGGCCCTCTCTCTTCCATCCTGGGCAGCTTCGGTGATGAACACGGCTGAGAAGCAGTTCAGGCATGCACCACCGACGTGCGACGGATCCGAGACGTCGCCCAGGGCCACCTTCACCCCGTCTGCCTTGAGACGGATGCTCTCGTCGATGTCGGTGACGAACGCTCGGACCTCGCGGTCCGGTTCGATGAGTGCATCGATGATCGACGATCCGAGATCGGTGTCTGCGCCCACGACGATGACTGGCATCTGGTGAATGCTAGAGGTGGGCCCAGGACAGGTCGATGTCCGCAGCGCCGGCGGCGCGTCACGTTGAGCCCACGACGGACGAGCGAGTGAAGGTGCGCTTGCTGCTCGATCGATCGTGCTCGGTCCCGGCTGTGGCGATCCAGCTCGGCGGCTACCCGAGGGTGTTTGGTGCAGAGGTCGAGGCGGAGATCGGGCGAGACGTCGGTATCATTGGATCTCCCCACCACAGGAGAGCCGGACAATGGATGCATTTCCACTCTACGACTCTGCGTTCGAGCACGAGGCGTGTGGTGTCGGCTTCATCGCAGCCAGGGATCTGGCTGCAACTTTCCGGATGACTCGGCTCGCCGTCGAGTGTCTCGTTCGGCTCGACCATCGGGGTGCCAGGGCTGCCGACGGCACGGGAGATGGGGCGGGAATCCTGACCGAGCTTCCTCATCGCATCATCGAGCGCGAGCTCGCCTCGAAGGGAATTGCTCATCCGGGCCGTGACCAGGTCGGCGTGATCATGGCCTTCCTGCCGAATGAACGCACCGAAGACGCTCGTTCGCTCATCGAATCCTCACTCACCCACGAGCAGATTCCTGTTCTGGCCTGGAGAACGGTGCCAATCGACCCTGGGGTCCTTTCTCAGCGAGCCAAGGACACACTGCCAACGATCGAACAGGTGATCGTGGGGGCGCCCGACGGTGTGGACACCGAAGGCTTCGAACGGAGGTTGTTCCTCGCTCGAAAGCACATGGAGCGGGCCGGGGCGCACCTCGATCTGTTCTCCATCCCCTCGGCGTCGGCGAGGACCGTGGTCTACAAAGGTCTCTTCCGGGCTGCCGACATCTCCAACTTCTTCTGGGACCTGTCCGACCCGGACTACGAGACCAGCTTTGCCATCTTCCATCAGCGGTACTCGACCAACACCTTCCCGGCCTGGCCAAGCGCACAGCCGTTCCGCTCGATCGCTCACAATGGAGAGATCAATACGGTTCGCTCCAACCGATCTTGGATGCAATCGCGCCAGCGTTACGTCGAGTCGGCGGTGTGGGGCGAACGCGCCCGTGACCTGCGACCCTTCCTCCAGGCCGGCCTGTCGGACTCGGGCTCATTGGACAACGTCTTCGAGTTGCTGCTCAGAACCGGCCGCAGTCTTGCCCACGTCAAGGAGATGCTGATACCCGCCGCATGGGAGAACGTGGCCGACCAGGACCCGGAGTTGCGGAGCTTCTACGAGTATCACGCCTTTCTCACCGAGCCCTGGGATGGGCCGGCCGCCATCGCCGCCACCGACGGGATCTCGCTGCTCGCCGGGATGGACCGCAACGGTCTCCGGCCCGCTCGCTGGGCCATCAGCCCCGACGTGGTGCTCGTCAGCTCCGAGGCAGGTGTCTGCCCCGAAGAGGAGGCTGAAGCGACCCGGACCGGACAGCTCGGACCAGGCGAGGTCCTCTTGTTCGATCGCACCGATGGAAAGATCAGGTTCTCCGACGATCTGAAGGCGTCGCTTGCCTCGATGCGGCCCTACGGCGACTGGATCGACACCGAGACCGACCACGTGCAGAAGCCATTCGACGCCCGGGCCGACGACCGATTCGACTCCGAGGCACTGTGCCGGGTCTTTGGCTACACGTCCGAAGAGCGGCGGATGATCCTCGCCGAGATGGCCGAGGGGAAGACCCCGGTCGGCTCGATGGGCTCAGATACCCAGCTTGCGGCGCTCGACGACCATCCGCGACGTCTCAGCCAGTACTTCCAACAGATGTTCGCCCAGGTGACCAACCCACCCATGGATCCCATCCGGGAGCACTGGGTGATGTCGCTGCGCACCTATCTCGGTCGGCGCGGTTCGATCCTGTCCGAGACCCAGCAGCAAGCCCACCTGATCGAACTGAGCTCGCCGATCCTGTCCGACGCCGATCTGGAGTCGATCGTCCGATCCAGCGACTCGAAGTTCTTCTCGCACTGGATTCCCACCGTGTGGGACGCCTCTGAGGGCCCCGACGGGATGCGGCGCCGGCTGGAGGAGATCCGGTCAGAGGCCGCCGAGGCAGTGAGGCTCGGCGCGTCGATCATCGTGCTGAGCGATCGCGAGCTCGATGCTGCGAATGCCCCGGTCCCCATGCTGCTCGCCGTGGGAACCGTGCATCACCATCTCATCAGCGAGGGCATTCGCCTCCAGGCCTCGATCATCGCAGTCACAGGCGAGATGCGCGACAGCCATGACCTCGCAACGCTGCTCGGCTATGGCGCATCGGCCGTCAACCCGTACTTGGCGATCGACCAAGTTCGTGCGCTGGCCGAGGGCGGCATCGTGAAACTCGATCCAGTCATCGCACAGGAGAACTACCGCTCTGCGCTGATGAGCGGGATGCTCAAGATCATGTCGAAGATGGGCATTTGCACCGTCTCGTCCTACCGGGGATCGGAGCTGTTCGAATCGATCGGGCTCGACACCGAGGTGCTCGGCCTGGGCTTCCGCAACACGCCTGCCAGGATGCACGGGCTCGGGTTCGCCGATCTCGCCGAGCGGGTGCTCACCCTTCATCGGGACTTCGAGGAGGGTGAGGAGTTCGTCGGCGGGTTCTACAAGCAACGCCGGGGCGGCGCCTATCACGTCACCTCTCCCAAGGTGGTGCTTGGTCTTCAGCGGGCGGTGCGATCGGGCGAAATGGAGGACTGGGCGGCGTACCTCGATGCAATCGAGGATCGACCGCCATCTCAAGTCCGCGACCTCCTCACGTTCGTCGATCGGCGGCCGGTGCCGATCGACGAGGTGGAGCCGGTCGAGTCCATCATGCGCCGTTTCGTCACAGCGGCGATGTCGCTCGGCGCCCTCTCTGCGGAGAGCCACCTCGCTCTCGCAGAGGCGATGAACCACATCGGTGGCCTCTCCAACTCGGGCGAGGGTGGCGAGGACGAGGCGCGTTTCGGCACGATCCGCAACTCGGCGATCAAACAGGTCGCCTCTGGTCGGTTCGGAGTCACTCCCGGCTATCTGGCCTCATCCGAGGAGTTGCAGATCAAGATGGCCCAGGGCTCCAAGCCCGGGGAAGGCGGCCAGCTTCCCGGCCACAAGGTGACAGACGAGATCGCCCAACTGAGGCACACCGAACCGGGGGTCTCTCTGATCTCACCGCCACCGCACCACGACATCTACTCGATCGAAGACCTCGCACAGCTCATCTACGACCTGAAAGCCTTCAAGCCGAACGGCCGGGTATCGGTGAAGCTGGTCTCTGAGCCAGGAGTCGGCACGGTGGCGGTGGGTGTCGCCAAGGCACAGGCAGATGCCATCCTCATCTCGGGCCTCGACGGTGGCACCGGTGCATCTGCTCTCGAGTCGATCAAGCACGCCGGCTCACCTTGGGAGCTCGGCATCGCCGAGGCCCATCAGACGCTGGTGGCGAACGGCCTGCGGTCCGTGGTCGCGCTCGAAACGGACGGCGGGCTGCGAACCGGCCGCGACATCGTGATCGCAGCACTGCTCGGCGCAGAGCGGTTCGGTTTCGGGACACTCCCTCTCCTGGCGCTCGGATGCAAGATGGTGAGACAGTGCCATTCGAACACCTGCCCGGTCGGAATCGCCACACAGCGCGAAGATCTCCGGGCGAAGTTCACCGGCTCTGCCGAGCAGGTGGTCTCGATGTTCACGATGCTGGCCGAGGAGGCGAGACATCATCTCGCATCGCTCGGTGCGCGTTCGATCGGTGAGATCATTGGCCGCGCCGATCTCCTCGAGATCGCCGATCATCCCCTCTCCGGCTCACTCAGCAAGATGCTGGTCCGCGCCGAAGGTCGGCTCCGTCACCCGGGATTCCGGAAGATGGAGATGTCGACGCTCTCGGAGCGCCTGGCGACCGAGGTCGCCGAGGCCATCGTGACGAAGCAACCCGTGAGCCTGTCATATCCGATCTCCAACGTCGATCGCACGATCGGAGCGCGGGTATCGGGAATGGTGGCCGCCCGTTACGGCGACAAGGGACTACCCACTGGAAGCATCGACATCCGGCTCTCCGGCGTCGCCGGCCAGAGCTTCGGAGCATTCCTTTCGAACGGCATTTCAATCGATCTCTCCGGTCCGGCCAACGACTATGTGGGCAAAGGCATGGGCGGCGGCCGAATCGTGGTCAAGCCTCGAAGAGTCGAGGGCGTGCCACACGCCGGTGGCAACGCCGTCCTGTACGGCGCCACGGGAGGGAGTGCCTTCCTCGGCGGTTCGGTCGGGCAGCGGTTCGCCGTCCGCAACTCGGGCGCGACCGCCGTGGTGGAGGGCTGCTCGGATCATGGTTGCGAATACATGACCGGTGGGACCGCAGTGGTCCTCGGTCCGGTCGGACGCAACTTCGGGGCCGGAATGACCGGCGGAGTGGCATACGTCTGGGACCCGGAGGTCCGCCTGAACCGGTTCATGGCCGACACGTCTCCGTCGAACCAGCGGCTGCGCGAGATGGACGCCATCGAACTCAAGGCACTCATCGAGGAGCACTTCCGGTTGACCGGGTCGCCGATCGCGGCCGAGATCCTCTCGGACTGGGACCGGCAGGTCGATCGATTCTGGGTGCTGCGAGCGAGTCGGCCGATCTCGATCACCGAGGCGAACATCCAGAGCTCACGGGTCGACGCCTGAGGCGATGTGCGATGTGCGATATGCGCAGGTCGCGCTACCGATAGCTGCTCGGTGACAATTACACTATGGCGGTAGTGGAAATTCTCTCGAGGAGTGATTGAACCATGGCAACCGTCGACATCGATCTCGGCTCCTACAAACTCGGCTGGCACGACTCCGAAGAGGACTACGTGTTCAAACCACAGAAGGGCTTGAACGAAGAGATCATTCGCGAGATGTCGAAGATCAAGGACGAACCGGAGTGGATGCTCGACTTCCGGCTGAAGGCGTACAAGCGCTTCCTGAAGAAGCCACTCCCCACCTGGGGTGGCGATGGTGCGCTCGAGGAGATCGACTTCGACGACATCTTCTACTACGTCAAGCCCACAGAAGGTCAGGCGAAGGATTGGGACATGGTGCCCGATTCGATCAAAGAGACCTACGAGAAGCTCGGCATTCCCGAAGCAGAGCGGAAATACCTCGCCGGCGTCACCGCGCAGTACGAGAGCGAAGTCGTCTATCACCGCAACCGCGAGGACCTCGAACAACTCGGTGTGCTCTTCTGTGACATGGACACCGCAGTCCGGGAGTACCCCGAGATCGTTCAGGAGTACTTCGGCACGATCATCCCCCCGAACGACAACAAGTTCGCTGCGCTCAACTCGGCCGTATGGTCAGGTGGCTCGTTCATCTACGTCCCACCGGGCGTCCACCTCGAACAGCCGCTCCAGGCGTACTTCCGGATCAATTCCGAGAACATGGGCCAGTTCGAGCGGACGCTGATCATCGTCGATGAGGATGCCTTCTGCCACTACGTCGAGGGATGCTCGGCGCCGGTCTGGACATCGGATTCGCTGCATTCCGCCGTCGTGGAGATCATCGTGAAGAAGGGTGGGCGCTGCCGATACACCACGATCCAGAACTGGTCGAACAACGTCTTCAATCTCGTCACCAAACGCGCCGCCGCATACGAGAACGCCACCATGGAGTGGATCGACGGCAACCTCGGATCCAAGCTGACGATGAAGTATCCGGCAGTCTGGATGATGGAAGAAGGCGCACACGGCGAAGTCCTGTCGATCGCATTCGCCGGTGAAGGGCAGCACCAGGACGCCGGGGCCAAAATGGTCCACGTCGCTCCGAACACCACATCCACCATCGTTGCGAAGTCGATCTGCAAGGACGGAGGGAGGGCCGGATATCGAGGCTTGGTGAGGGTCGAGCCGGGAGCGGAGAACTCGAAGAGCTTCGTCCGGTGCGACGCTCTCATCCTCGATGAGCACAGCCGGTCCGACACGTACCCCTACATGGAGATCGAGGAGAACGACGCCGAGATCGGCCACGAGGCCACGGTCTCGAAGGTCGGTGAAGAGCAGCTGTTCTATCTCATGAGCCGCGGCCTCACCGAGGATCAGGCGACGTCGATGATCGTGGCCGGCTTCATCGAGCCGATCGTCAAGGAGCTGCCGATGGAGTACGCCGTCGAGATGAACCGCCTCATCGAGCTCAACATGGCCGAAGCCGG
>JAHEIN010000080.1 GCA_024639335.1 bacterium
GCCAAACCGACGACCCGGTCGCCGAACAGGCCTGATCGGGGCCGCGAGTGCTGATCGAGGTGGCGGTCCCCCAGGTCTGCGCCTGCCCCGATGACGACGTCGGAAATGGCCTCGACGAGCCCAGAAGTCGGGATGGGCGCCGAGCCGGCCACGACCCGGTGCCCCTCGTCGAACGGCAAACGGCGAGTATCTCGAGGAGCACGCCGCGGTCGATCCTCACCGTGCGAGATAGCGGATGGCTTCGGACATCTCGAAGCGGCCTTCGTAGAAGGCGCGGCCGATGATCACTGCTTCACACCCGAGGCGCTGGATCACGTCGAGATCCTGGAGTTGACCGACGCCCCCACTGGCAATGACCGAGAATCCCCCGTGCCTGACGGCGCTCAGCAGCACGTCCGTCGAGGGACCTTCCATCGTGCCGTCACGTTCGATGCCGGTGACGAGCAGACGGCGCATACCGGCTTCGGAGAGCCCCTCCAACACGTCCCCCAGCTCTCTGCCTTCGTCGAGCCAACCTGCGCCGGTTGCCTTGCCTCCCCGCACGTCTACTGCGGCAACGACGCGTTCGGGATCCGGGATGCGGGAAAGCAGATCGGGCTCCCACACCGCGGCCGTTCCGAGAACCACTCGCCGGGCACCTGCGTCGAGGGCTTCGGTGGCCAACTCACTGGAGCGGATACCACCTCCGACCTGGAAGGCGACGCCGGAATCGGCGAGCCGCTGCCACAGCGATCGGTCGGGCTCTCCTGTCCGTGCCCCCACCAGATCGACGACGTGTACCAGTTCGGCGCCTTGGCTCATCCACTCGAGCGCCTGCGAAACGGGATCCTCTCCGTACACGGTGACACGGTCGTAGTCGCCGTGCATGAGTCGCACAACCTTGCCGTCGAGCACATCGACGGCTGGGATGATTTGAAGCATTGCGAACCTCCGGAACGTGCTATCGGTCTTTGCGGAGTTCTCTCTGATGTTGCAGCGCGCTAAAACGCTAGTACAGTGCCACGCCAGAGTACGACTACCACGGTAGAGCATCATGGCCATCCCCGAAGACGACTGGCAGACCGCAGCCACCGACCGACTCCTCGCCTGCCTCCTCAGACTCGAGACAGTCGAGGAGGCGGCGGCGTTCATGCGCGACCTCTGCACGAGAAAGGAACTCGAGGAGATGTCGCACCGCTGGGAGGCGGTGAAGCTGTTGGACCACGGCATCCCCTATCGGGAGATCTCGGATCGAACGGGCCTCTCAACCGCCACGATCACCAGGATCAACCAGTGGCTTCAACATGGGACCGGCGGCTATCGCTCGATGCTCTCCAAGATCGAGGAATCCACATGACCTTCTCTCTCGCAGTGCCGAACAAAGGCAGACTCAAGGACCCTTCGGTCCGCCTACTCACCGACGCCGGGCTCAGGTTCGAAACAACCGACCGGGCTCTCTCGGTTCCAGTCCGCAACGTGGATATGGAACTGCTCTTCGTGCGTACCGACGACATCGCCGAGCTCGTGACCGATCGTGTGGCGGATGCCGGCATCACTGGGGTCGACCTGATCGCCGAGCACGGCAACGGGCTCGAGACCCTCGTCGAACTGGGGTACGGCCACTGTCGCCTCGCGGCCGCCGTGCCGAACCATTCGCCGATCGAGAAGGTCGACGACTTCAGCGGTCTGCGCGTCGCCACCGCACATCCCCATGCGACAGAGGTGTTCTTCAAAGACCGGAACATCGACGTCGACATCATCGAACTCAAAGGGTCGGTGGAGGTCGCAACCAAGATCGGCGTGGCCGACGCCATCGTCGATCTGATCTCCACCGGTTCCACGATGCGAGTGAACGGACTGCGGCCGGTCGGGACACTCATCGAATCCCAGGCCGTCCTCATCTCCCGATCCGAGAACCGAATGTCCCCCGAGGTCCAGCAAGTCGCCACGGCGATTCGCGCCGTCGTGGCGGGCCGCAACAAGCGGTATCTCCTGCTCAACGCCCCCCGTGCATCCGTCGAGACGCTCATCGAGCTCATTCCCGGGCTGAACTCCCCCACGGTCGTCCCGTTGGCCCATTCCGACATGGTGGCGATCCACTCGGTGGTCGACGCAGCCGAAATGTGGAGCCTGCTCCCCCGGTTGGAACGGGCGGGCGCGTCAGGCATTCTCGTCTTGCCGATCGAGCAGCTGGTCCCATGAGGCTGCGACGCATCGAGCTGGCGGCGCTGGACAGAGGAGAGCGTGCTTCGCTGCTTCGACGCTCAGCCGTGCCCGATCGTGAGGTGCGCCGATTCGCCACGGAGATCTGCGACGACGTTGCCGAACGAGGCGACGCAGCCGTCGGCGAGTACGGCGAGCGTTTCGGCGGAGGGTTCCGTCGAGTCTCCGAAAGCGAGCTCGATGCAGCCGTCGCCGAGGCCGGTCGTGAGATCATCGATGCAATCGAGTCGGCAGTGAAGAACGTGCGCGCCTACCACACGGCCCAGCTCCCGGTCGACCTCGACTTCGAGACTGCACCCGGTGTCACGATTCGGAGGCGTTGGACGCCGATGGCACGCGTGGGCTGCTACGTGCCAGGAGGCAAGGCAGCGTATCCGTCGACGGTGATCATGACGGTCGTTCCGGCCAAGGTCGCTGGTGCCGCCGAGGTCGTCGTCTGCACTCCGGAGTCTCCCGAGGGCACGCTGAACACCGCCATGCTGGCCGCCTGCAGGATCGCCGGCGCCGACGAGGTCTGGGCCATGGGTGGAGCCCAGGGGATCGCAGCAATGGCGTATGGAACTGAGAGCGTGGCACCGGTCGAGACGATCGTGGGACCGGGCAACTCGTGGGTGACGGCAGCGAAGCTGGCCGTGTACGGCGTGTGCGCCATCGATCTTCCGGCCGGACCGTCCGAGGTGCTGGTGTTGGCAGATCGAACCTCCGAGGCACGCCTGGTTGCCGTCGATCTGCTGTGTCAGGCAGAGCACGGGCCCGACTCCCCCGCGGTGCTGGTGACCACCGACCCGGGACTCGTCGACCGGGTGGAAACCGAGCTCGATCGCTTCTTGCCGAAGCTCGATCGGGCGGGCATCCTCGAACAGGCGCTCGAAGACCACGGGTGGGCGGTGGTGGCGGCCGATCTCGCCGATGCGGTCTCCTTCGCCAACGAGTACGCCGGCGAGCACGTCTCCATCGCCACCGAGCACCCCGAAGAGGTCGCGAAGCAGGTCACGGCCGCCGGCTCGGTGTACATCGGGCGCTGGGCTCCGGAATCCGCCGGCGACTATGCAACCGGTGCCAACCACGTGCTCCCCACCGGCGGCCTGGCTGCTGCCTGTGGACCGCTTTCGGTGGAGGACTTCGGCTCATGGCGCCAAGAACAGCATCTCACCCGCGACGGTCTCGCCGGCATCGCCGACACGATCACGACACTCGCGACCGCCGAGGGCCTGACGGCTCACCGCCTGTCGGCGCAGATCCGATTCGAGCCGGAGGAGCAACCATGACCCGCACCGCAACGGTCACCCGCACGACCAGAGAGACCGACATCGAGATCTCCGTGCAGCTCGACGGAACCGGTACCACCTCGGTGGCGACCGGTGTCGGATTCTTCGACCATTTGCTCACTTCCTTCGGCCACCACTCCCTGATCGATCTGGATGTTCGATGTGACGGCGACCTCCAGATCGACGACCACCACACCGTGGAGGACACGGCCATCGTGCTCGGTGAGGCGATCGGCCAGGCTCTCGGTGACCGCTCAGGAATCCAACGCTTCGGCGATGCGACGGTTCCGATGGACGAAGCCATCGCCACCTGCGCGATCGACGTCGGTGGCCGCCCGTACGCGGTGATCGACATCCCCCTCAGACAATCGTCGATAGGGAACTTGTCCACGCAGAACGTGCCGCATGCCCTGGAGGCGTTCGCACGGAGTGCCGGGATCACGCTTCATCTCGTCGCCTCGGGCGCGAACGACCATCACATCGCCGAAGCCGCATTCAAGTCATTCGCCCGGGCGATCCGGGCTGCCGTTGCAGCCGATGACCGCCGCTCTGGAGTGGCCTCCACGAAGGGAACGGCGTGAGGCCGAAGGTCGCCGTGGTCGACCACGGCGCCGGGAACCTGGTCTCGATCGGTCAAGGTCTGGTCCGCGCCGGCGCGGAGGTGGTGATGGCCACCCGTCCCTCCGACTTCGTCGGCGTCGACTCGGTCGTGCTTCCCGGAGTCGGCGCCACGAAGACCGTCATGGACGGGATCGACGCCGCAGGCTTGCGGGAGCCGCTGAGGGCCCTCGATGTGCCGCTCTTCGGGATCTGTGTCGGCATGCAGGTCCTGTTCGACACCTCAGAGGAAGACGATGCTCAGTGCCTCGGGTTGATCCCGGGCGTGGTCCGGAAGCTCCGCAACACACCATCGCTTCCACACATCGGATGGAACGACCTCTCGATCGAACGGCCTGATCCGATCTTCGAATCGATCCCCTCGGAGCCCGTCTACTTCGTCCACTCCTACGCGCCCGAGCCGACCGACCCCTCGACCATCATCGCCACGTCGGACCACGGCGAACGGTTCGTCGCCGCCGTGCGGTCCGGCCACGTATCGGGCACACAGTTCCACCCCGAGCGCTCCGGGAGGGTCGGACTGGCCATCCTGGCCAACGTGGTCGGCGCCGCAGCGCGGGTGAGCGCATGACGGTCAGGAAGCGGATCATCCCCTGCCTCGACGTGAGGAACGGACGGGTCGTCAAGGGTGTCAACTTCGTCAACCTCACCGATGAGGGAGATCCGGTCGAGCTCGCCGCCAGGTACGCCGCCGAAGGTGCCGACGAGATCTGCTATCTCGACATCTCGGCTGCGCCCGAAGGCCGGTCGACGCTGCTCGACGTGGTCCACCGCACCGCTGAGAACGTCTTCGTGCCCCTGACCGTCGGTGGCGGAGTCCGGACGTCGGATGACATGAAGAAAGTGCTGCGAGCCGGCGCGGACAAGGTCGGCGTCAACACTGCGGCGGTCCAGCGTCCGGAGCTCATTCGCGAGTGCGCCACCCGGTTCGGCGATCAGTGCGTGGTGCTTGCGATCGACGCCCGGCTCAACCCCGACGGGGCCTTCGAGGTGGTGATCAAAGGTGGTCGCGAGCCCACAGGCCTCGATGCCGTTGCCTGGGCCCTGCGAGGTGTCGAGCTCGGAGCCGGCGAGATCCTCCTGACATCCATGGATCGCGACGGGACCAAGGACGGATTCGACCTACCGCTCACCCGGGCGATCTCAGATGCGGTCGACGTGCCGGTGATCGCATCCGGAGGTGCGGGAACCACTGCTCACTGTGTCGATGCCGTGATCGAGGGCCACGCCGACGCCGTGCTCGCCGCGTCGATCTTCCACCGACGCGAGATCGAGATCGCCACCGTCAAGGCCGACATGGCTGCCGCCGGCATCCCGATGCGGCAGGTCGCATGAGGGGCGTCGACGACATCGACCTGGTGTTCGGCCAAGACTCGCTGATCCCGGCGATCGTGCAGGACGCTCGAACTCGGCGGATGCTGATGCTGGGCTACATGGACCACCAAGCCCTCGAAGCGACCCGGTCGACCGGATTCGTCCACTTCCATTCTCGGAGCCGCAACCAGCTCTGGAAGAAGGGGGAGACCAGCGGCAACACCCTGTCAGTCGAGTCGATCTCGGCAGACTGCGACGGGGATGCGTTGTTGGTACTCGCCGAGCCGGCCGGACCGACCTGTCACACCGGAGCGACCAGCTGCTGGGACGATGAGCCCGCAGAGCGGGAGCCCGGCTTCGCCGACCTCGAGCCCTTGTGGGCGACGATCCAAGGGCGATCTGTCGACCGGCCGGAGGGCTCATACACGTCGAAGCTCCTCGATGACCCGGATCTCGCCGTCCGGAAGGTCACCGAAGAGGCGACCGAGGTGCTGATGGCGGCTAGAGACCACCGCAGAGGGGAGGTGACGGACCAGCGGCTCGCCGAGGAGATGGCCGACCTGATCTATCACGTCCTGGTCGTCTCGGCAGAACGCAGCCTGCCACCGGCCTTGGTGCTCGACGAGTTGCGGAGGCGGCGCGGGTAGGCCGCCGCGCAGCGCATGCGGGGCCGTCCGGTGATGCACTCCGGGCGACGCAATCCCAGGAGCTCTCGACCTCATCAGACAACACGCAAGCGCATTGCTCGCTCCGGGTTCGACTCCCACCACACAACACGCCCAAGCTGCAACAATCCCGCAAGTGCGAAGTCGATTGATACTCAGCATCCTCGCATTCGGGCTGGTGCTCGGAGCGTGCACCGATCCGGACGCTCAGCCGAGTGCGGGTGCGCTGCCGGTCACCGACTCCGAGGAGTTCCAAGAACTCCTCGCAGACTCCGAGTCACCGATGGTCGTGAACCTCTGGGCATCGTGGTGCATCCCGTGCCGGTCCGAAGCCCCGCTGCTCACAGAGGCGCATCGCCAGCTCGGGGGTGAGGTTCGCTTCATCGGTGTGGCGACCGAAGACAGTCAGGTCGACGCCGAGGCGTTCGTGGCCGAGTTCTCGATGACCTTCGAGAACTACTTCGATCGGACAGGCGAAGTCAAGGCGTGGATAGGCAGCCTCGGCTTGCCAACGACCTTCTTCGTGGCGCCCGGCGGTGAGATCGTGTCGACGGTGTTCGGTGTGATCGACGAGCGACGCATCGCGCTCGAGATCGACGAACTCCTCCGTCGCTGATGGAGTTCACGCTGCTCGGTGCAGCCCTCACCGGAGCGTTTGGGGCTTGGCTGGGGCTCCGCCTGCCGGCCGTGCGGAAGCGGGCGGCATCGATCGAGCGGCCGTGGGACGTGCTGGTGGGAGCTGCTGCGATCGGCGTCTTCTCGGGGCGAGTCTTCGAGATGATCATCTCTGGCGTCAACCCGCTCACCAATCCCTTCGACATCATCCTGGTGCGAGGAGGTGTCGACACCGTTGCCGCATCGGTTGCGGCCCTGGCGACGCTCGTCTGGATGTTCCGCTCCGATCTCGGTGCACTCGACGTCCTCGCCCCGGCTGCACTGCTGGGGCTGGCCGGCTGGCATGCCGGCTGCCTGTGGACGGGGTCGTGCCTCGGGACCGCCACCGGCTACGACTGGGGGTTCACGCTTCCCGGGAGCACCATTCCCCGCCATGCGACCGAGCTGTATGCCGCAGCGGCTCTCGGTGTACTCGCAGTGGTGTTGACGCGGCCGCAGCGTCCCTTCACCGCCACCGGACTGGCGCTCGCATCCGCGGGTGCGGTCCGGGCGGCGACGCAGCCGATGCGACCGTCGCTCACCGGGGGCCCCTTCTGGGCCTATCTCGGCGCCGTTGTGATCGGGCTCGCGATCGTCGCAATCGGGCGGATGCCTAGACGCGGACAGCCCGGGGTCAGCCGGGTCCGTTGATCGTCGCCGAGTTCGGCAAGGTCACCGCCACCCGCCCGCCGGGTCCGTCTTCGATCGCAATTCCTCCACCGTGGGCGGTCACGATCCCCCTTGCGATCGCCAGCCCCAGGCCGGCTCCCCCCGCTCTCGAAGGGTCAGCCGTCACGAACCGATCGAACGCCGAGTCACGAACCGACGGGTCGAATCCGGGACCCTGGTCGATCACACGCAGCACGGCACTGTCGGGCTCGGAGGTGACATCGACGGTGACGACGCCGCCCTCTGGTGAATGCCTCACGGCATTGTCGATCAGGTTCCTGACCACTCTGCTGATCGCCATGCCGTCGGCGTTGACCTCGGTCGAGTGGTCGGCGCTCGTCCGGATCGACACGCCGTGACTCGAGGCGAACGCAGTCGCCGCCTCAACCGCCCCGTCTGCGACCTCGATGAGATCGATCGGCTCGGGGGTCAACTCCAGACGTCCCGCCTCCACCTTCGACAGCAGGAACAGGTCGTCTACGAGACGCGCCAAATGCTCGGTGTCGTTGGCGATACCCCGAAGGTACTGCTGGGGGTTGCTCGCAAGACCGTCTTCGAGCGCCTCGATCGAAGCCTGCATGGACGCCAACGGTGATCGCAGGTCGTGACCAACGGAGGCGAGGAAGATCCGGCGCTCCTCTTCGGCCGCCTCCAGGCGATCTGCCATCTCGTCGACGGCGTCGGCAGCCATTCCGAGCTCGTCGCGCCGGTCGACCCCGGTGCGCGCCGTGAGATCGCCGGACGCGATCCGCTTCGCAGTTGCTCCGAGCTGATCGAGATCAGCCCCCATCGCGCTCCCGATGGCGACGGCCAGCGACACCCCGAGCGCCGTGCCGAGAGCGAGTGCCAGCAGCACCAGGTTGCGATCGTGATCGGAGAGGAACATGGTCTGTGCTGCAAGGAGCACCGTGACTGCGGTGACCACTCCGACACCGATGCTCGCCACCTGCACGGCGAGTTGAAGCGATCCGTATCGCATCCGTCGGCCCACCACGTAGATCAACACGGTCAACGCCGCCGTCGCTCCATAGATCGAACCGAGCACGACCCGCTCCTCAGCGCTCGGCTGCATCGCAGTCTCGGTCACGACGAGGCCCAGGATCACGAGCCCGATGGCGACGATTATCAAGCGTTTCACGGCTCGAACCGATATCCGACGCCCCACACCGTCGTCAGCCAGCGAGGGTCTTTCGGATCTGCCTCGATCTTGGTGCGGATCCGGCGGATGTGGACTGTCACGGTCGCCGGATCCTGCCACTCCGACGACGAATCCCACACCTGTTCGAGGAGTTGGTTCCGGCTGAACACCTGGCGCGGGTGAGAGGCGAGATAGAAGAGCAGATCGAATTCCTTGGCGGTCAGCTCGACCGGCTTGTCCTCGACGCGCACATCGCGCGTGGAGTGGTCGAGGCTGATGCCCTCGTACTCGATCTCATTCGACTCGGGTTCTTGGATCGTGCCGGCCCGGCGGAGGACCGACCGAACTCGAGCAACGAGCTCACGCGGGGAGAAGGGCTTCGTGACATAGTCGTCGGCCCCGAGCTCGAGCCCGAGCACTCGATCGGTCTCCTCGGAGCGGCTGGTCAGCAGGATGACCGGTGTGTCCCCGTTGTGTCTGAGATCGGCGAGCAGATCGAGCCCGGATTCGGCCGGGAGCATCACGTCGAGGATGACGAGATCGGGGTCGACCCCATCGAGCTGTGCGCGCGCCGCTTCGACGCTCGCAACGTCGGTGACCCGGAATCCATCGCGCTCGAGGTACGCGACGACGATCTCTCGCACTCTCGGTTCGTCGTCGACAACCAACACTCGTTGTGATCTGGCCATCTTCCATCAATCTAGGCATGGCGGATGAGTTCGTCGGGTCCACCGGGTCGAGTTTCGAGCGAGTTCATGGGTCCGGCGCGACCGTAGACTCCCCCCACCGTGACCTCTGCACTCGTTTCGCTTCGCGGTGTCGGCGTCCGTTTCGGGCCGACACCGGTCCTGACCGGTATCGACCTGGATCTCGCTTCAGGCGAAGCGATCGGAATCACCGGCCCCAACGGCGCCGGCAAATCGACACTGCTGAACGTGATTTCGACGCTGTTGACACCCACCGAAGGCTCGGTGGCTGTGTTCGGTGGCCCGGTGCGGCGGAGAGATCTTCCCCAGGTCAGACGGAGAATCGGCATGTCGGGCCACGAGCCGGGCCTGTATCCCGAGCTGACACTGCTCGAGAATCTCACACTGGTCGAGCGGCTGACCGGCGAGGTCCACATGTCGGCGATGCAGGTCCTCGAAGTGGTCGGGCTCGCCGGCGCCGCCCATCGCCGGGCCAGCGCAGCATCTGCGGGAATGCAGAGACGCATCGACCTGGGACGCCTGATCATGACGAGGCCGCAGCTGATCCTCCTCGACGAAGCGCAGGCCGGGCTGGACTCGACCGCTCGGGACATCGTGGACAGACTCATCCACCGCACCTGCGACGCGGGGGGCGGAGCGGTGGTGGTGTCACACGACCGATCCGTTCTCACTCGATCGCTCGAGCGCATCGTCGAGGTCCAGGCCGGGGGTGTGTCGTGAAAGACGGGAGTGGTTTCTGGACCCAGGCTCTGACCATCGCAAGACGCGACCTGATGATCGAGTCACGAGGCGGCGAAGTGTTCGGCGTCGTTCTGCCTTTTGCAGCGGTCGCCGTCTTCGTCGTTCCGTTGGCCACCGATGCGCTCGCAACCCGGCTCGACCAACTCGCATTGCCCGTCTTCTGGCTGGTCGGACTGCTGTTCGGCATGCAAGTGGCGTTGCGCCAGACGGGGACGGAGAATCTGGCACAGCGACGGACATTGGCGCTCCTGGGAATCGATCCGGCGGCCCGGTTCGCGGGTCGAAGCCTGGCGGCTGCGGTACTCACCACCGGTGTGATGGTCGTCATCGCTCCACTCGTCGTGCTGTTCTACGACCCGGACGTCATCCCCGCCGTCGGGCCGTCGCTGCTGGCGATAGTCGGGTTCTCGGTGGGCCTCTCGATGCTCTCGACACTCGCCGGGGACGTGACCGTCGGGCTGAGGACCCGTTCGAGCTTGGCACCGCTGATCGTCGCACCGATCTCGGTCCCGTTGATCATCGGGGCGAGCCAGACCCTCGAAGCGTTGATCCGGGACCGCAGTACCATGGCTCCCGCACTGCTGCTGACGGTCACGGTCCTTTCCCTCGCCGTCACCGGAGTGCTCACCGCTCCGGCGCTGGAGGATGCCACTACATGACGAAACGCCTCGTTCTGCCCGCACTCTCGGCCGTGGCGATCGTTTACGCGCTGTGGCTTGCACTCGTATCTTCGCCCGACGTCTTCCAGGGCGATTTCGTGCGGATCATGTATGTGCACGTCCCGTCGTCTTGGCTCGCCTTCCTGGCGTTCGGCGTCACGGCGCTCGGCTCGGCGCTGTGGCTCTGGCGCAAGACCATCGTCTGGGACCGGATCGCCGAGGCGTCCGCCGAGATCGGGGTGGTGTTCACCGCCCTCTCGATCCTGACCGGTGCCATCTGGGGGGAGCCCGTATGGGGCACCTATTGGGACTGGGGTGACGCACGGATGGCATCTACCGCATTGATGCTCTTCGTGTACCTCGGATACCTGGCGCTCCGTCGCGCGACTCCGGATCCAGTGGCCAGAGCCAAACGGTCTTCGATCCTCGGGCTCATCGCCGTGGTCCAGGTACCGCTGGTCTACTTCTCCGTCAGCTTCTGGCGCACACTCCATCAGGGCCAGACGGTCCGCCCCGATGGCATCCAGATGGACGGTTCCATGGTGGCGGCCCTGCTTGCTGGACTCGCCGCATTCACGCTGCTGTACCTGGCGCTCATGGTCGAACGTGTGAGGCTCGCCAGGATCGAGGACGAGAACATGTTGTCGGACAGCGTGACCGCCGGAACCGCCATCACTGCGCCGGATCTGGATGGCATCTCATGAGCGATCCGTTCGTCCTCGGCTCGTACATCGCCACCTACGGGCTCATCGCCGTCTACGCCATCAACCTGGCTGTGAGGATTCGCCGGGCGAAGCGCGGCAACTGACATGCGGAACACCAAGTTCGTCATTCCCGCCCTGCTTGCGATCGCGGTCGCCACCTTCTTCCTCGTTCAGTCGGCTTCGGGCGACTTCGAGTACTACCGCTACACATCCGAGGTCGATCGGACCCAGTTCACCGACGGGGTCAGGTTCCGCCTGGCCGGTACCGTCGTTCCCGGGACGATCACCGAAACCGTCGAGGCATCGCTCTTCCAGATCTCCGACGGGCTCGAGACGGTCGACGTCCGTCTCGTCAACACGCCTCCTCCCTTGTTCGATGCCGAAGTCGAGGTGCTGCTCGAGGGAGCATTCCAGGGTGAGATCTTCGTCGCAGACGACGCCGTGATCCGCCACGAAGCCGAATACGAGGCCCCACCGGCCGGCACCGACGTGGAGGGCTGAGTGTTCTCGCTCTTCGGGACCCTCGCCATCCTGACCGGTGTCGGATCGGCAGGCGCTCTCCTCGTACAGGCCGTGAGGGCCGCCAGGTCCGACGAAGCCGCCGAAAAGGCCGATCTGCGCCCGATGGCGACCGCACTGCTCGGCTCGGGGGTCGCCGCCATGGTCGTCCTCGAGCTCGCACTGATCTTCGACGACTTCACCGTCTCCTACGTCGCCGACAACCACTCGGTGACCACTCCCTTCCCGTTCAACATCGCAACGGCTTGGGCGGCGTTGGAGGGTTCGATCGTGCTGTGGTGCCTCGTGCTGACCGGCTTCACCTGGTTCGTGTATCGCAGCTACCAACTCACTCGCGACCGGCTTGGTGCCGGCGCCGTGGCAGTCATGGCGCTGGTATCGCTCTTCTTCTTCGCACTGATGATCACGGTCTCGAACCCGTTCGAGACCTGCATCGAGGCCGGCGCGAGGAGCTGTGCAACGTCCAGCCCGATCCCGCTGGTCGGCGCAGACGCTCCGGCAGATGGAAACGGGCCCAACGCACTCCTTCAGAATCACATCCTGATGGCTGCGCACCCGCCGTTGCTCTATGTGGGCTACATCGGGCTCACGGTTCCGTTCGCCTTCGCGATGTCGGCTCTCGCCATAGGGGTGCCGGGGGCAGAGTGGCTCCGCCGGTCGAAACGCTGGACGACGATCGCCTGGTCGTTCCTGACTCTCGGGATAGTGCTCGGAGGCTGGTGGGCGTACGAGGTGCTCTCCTGGGGCGGCTATTGGGCGTGGGATCCCGTGGAGAACGCCTCGTTCATGCCGTGGTTACTGGCCACCGCCTTCATCCACTCGGCCACCGTGCAGCAGCGACGCAGCATGCTCCAGGCCTGGAACTTCGTGCTCGTCATCGGCGCATTTGCGTTGACGATTCTCGGGACCTTTCTCACCAGGTCGGGCACGATCGTGTCGGTCCACTCCTTCACCCAGTCGGCGATCGGGCCTGTGCTCCTCGGCTTCCTGGCGTTCGTCCTGGTCGGGTCGTTCAC
>JAHEIN010000081.1:0-1978 GCA_024639335.1 bacterium
CGTGCGCATCGATGCGAGCTGTCTGTTTCCCAGGCTGGGCGGGCCGGGTGGCGCATGCTGTCGTGCGCGAAGAGGACGTTGCTGCGATGAAGAAGACCATCGATGCCCACGGCGGTGTGGTAGCCGCTGAGCGGGAGTGCCTGATCGTCCCTGCCGACCACCCGGGAGAGGACGAGGCGTTGTCGCAGGCGTCCGCCGCCGCTGACATCATGTTCACATCGCCAACTTCGGCATCCGCGGCGAGTTGACTCTCGGCACGGCTGAAGTTGCGGGGAAGCGCACGGCCTCGATCGAGGCGATCGCTGGAAGCGCGGCGTAAGGGAATCTCAGCCGAAGGGCGATGCCATCGTCGGAGCTTCGCTTCCGTGGAGGTGAGCGCGGCGGGCGTTGGAGTGCGCCTCGTACAGCCGAATCCGCAGGCGGTTGTTCTGCCCCAGCGGCATGTGCTCGTCCAGGGTGTCGCCGATGTTGAAACGAAGCAGGTTGGGCCACTCCGATGGTGACCCGAAGTCGGCGATCATCTCACCCAGCTCGATGGCGGGGAAGTGGAACCGCCCCACCGCGAAGACGGGGTTCAGGTCCTCGTCCCACCTGAGCTCACCGTCCTCGACCGCCCGGACGGGACCGGGTGTTCCCTGGACGGTCGCCACCTGTGTCGACAGCCGGAAAGAGATGTCCCGGCCGCCGTTCGTGAACCATTGCTCCACCGCCTTTGCCTGATGCTTTGCGTAGTGCTTGTCGGGTGGCGCACTGATGGTCTGGTCTTGCTCGGGGTCCAGCAGCCACTTCGATGCAGCGTCGCCCAGCCGATAAGGGAGCAACGTGCCATACCGGATCCCGAACGGTCCGGTCGTGATGTTTCTCTTGGCGTAGCCGTTGAACCCACGGATGTTGCGACCCAGCAGCCGTGCGGCGGTCGAGACGCCGCTCGGCGACAGAAGCGATCCTGGCATTCCGGCGACGAACGTCATGTCCGTGGCGTCCCGGATGAAGAAGTTCGGCAGTGGCGCCGGGACGAACGCAGCCACGACGATGTCGACGTCGCGGTCACCGACCTGGATCTTGAGCGATAGTCGCGGCCCCATCACGATCCCCTGTGTGGTGTCGATCACGTTGAAACGCGCCACCACCGGATACTCCGCAGCCACTTCCAGCAGGCCGACCCGCAGCTGGTCGGGGAGTTGGGCGAGGTCGTCCTGGGAGATCGTCAACGTGCCCCGCACCAGTGCGGTGGTCAGGCCGTGCCCGTCCTCGAACACCCCGGGCACGTCGGATCCCGACCCTGCTCGATAGGTCTTCTTCATCTTCCGGACGAGGAAGCGAATGATGCGCTCGAACTCGGCGTCCTCGGCGGCATCGATGTGCTCGACGGGTTTGATGAAGTCGGTTCCGGGGATCACCCCCGTGTTCGGCTCGGGCGGCAGGGTGCGCGTGCGATGTCTCATCCGGCCACCTTACGCCCGGCCGTATGCGCCCTCCTCACAGATCCCGGGATAAGCCGACCGGCCTGCCGAGCCGGCCGCCCGCTTCGAACGGACCAATGTCAGAATCCATGATCGAACCGTTCTGTCGGTCCGTGACCAGAAGCACTCGTCCGGCGTATTCGACTCGTTCGATCAGTTGCTCACCGCTCTACGAGCACAGCCCGACCACGTTCCGAAATCGGAATGCCCGCGTCGGGGCAGCCCTCGAACCGACTCAGGTCGTGTCTTCCGGCAGCTGGTAGTGCAGTCCCCAACCGATACCGAACTTGTCGACGAGATCGCCGAACACAGCACCCCAGAACTGTCTCTCCACCGGCATGTTCACGGTGCCCCCGGCGAGGAGTTTTTCCGCGGCTGCTCGCAGATCATCCTCGGAATCGAACTCGACGTGAATGAAGACGTTGTTCGCGTACTTGTCATGATCTTCCATCAGGGAATCGGACACGTACACGGACATTTCGTCGCCAACCGTCAGTGCGCCGTGCATCACCTTG
>JAHEIN010000081.1:2078-12727 GCA_024639335.1 bacterium
CAAGCCACACCACCGGACACCACGGAGAACCGCACCGACGTCAACTCGGCCACGACTCCCGCTTCGAGGTCACCGAGGCGTGGCCCGCCGCCGGCCGCCATCGTGTGGATGGAGGTGAGGCGACCCCTCAATGAGTCGGGCGTCGACATCTGGATCATGGATTGCCGGAAGATCGCGGATACGACGTCGGCGGCTCCGGCAAAGGCGAGGAGAGCGAAGGCGACGGCAATCGACGTCGTGAAACCGAAGGCGGCGATCCCGATGCCCCAGGCGAGCACGGCCAGAAACACTGCCCGGCCCTGGCGCTCGACCCGCGGCACCCAGCCAGAGGTGAACGCCGCGACCACCGCCCCCGCTCCCGGGGCCGCGAACAAGAGGCCGACCGTGAACTCGTCGCCGCCGAGCACTTCGGTTCCGAAAGCCGGAAACAGCGCAGTTGGCATGCCGAAGACCATGGCGTTGACGTCGATGAGCAACGCCGCCTGGATCAGCCGTCGGCTCTTGAGGAACGACAGGCCTTCGCGGATCGACTTGGCCGAGAAGGCGCGAGCCCCACCCTCCACGTCGACGTGAGGCACTCGCAGGACGAGCAGAGCACTCAGCAGGTAGGCAATCCCCTGGGCGGCGTAGGCAACGGGGAGTCCGGCAACCGCGATGAGGAGCCCTCCGAGAGCTGGAACGGCCGTCTTGGCGAGGTTGGTCTGCGTCTGATTCAAGGCCAAGGACGCGGGGAACAAAGCCGGTCCCACCAAGCCGGGCAAGAGCGCCTGACGAGCGGGGTTGTAGATCGCTGCCACCCCGGCGTTGACGGCGCTCAGGGCATAGAGCGGCCACACCATCGGAGCCTCGACGAGGGAATTCCACAACAGTCCGGCGGCGGTGATCGTGAGCACCATGTCGGCGGCAAACAGGAGACGGCGCCGGTCCACGGCATCGGCCAGGGCGCCGCCGATCAGAGCGACGAGGAGGAGGGGTATCAATTGGGCCAAGCCCAGCAAGCCCACCGCCAACGTCGAGCCGGTCAGGGCGAAGATCTGGATCGGGACGGCGACCACGGTGAGTTGACGGCCGGCCTGGGCCAAGAACGTCGCCGAGAACAGCGCCCGAAACCCGGGCACCTGCTGCAGCGGTGAGATGTCCAGCACCGCCAGGCGGCCCAGCCTCCGGAGGCGGTTCATCGAATTGGGCTATTCGCGGGCGCGCACCTCGTCGAGATCCACCACCCTCCCGGTGGTGGCGCTCTCCACGATGCCCTCGAGGATTGCGACGGCCTCGAGAGCCTCCGGTCCGCCCGTTTCCGGCCGGCGTCCCTCACGGACATTGACGGCTAACTCCTCCAGCTGGTCCTTCACGGTGTCGAGACTCTCCACCGGGTGTTCGGTCCGTTCCTTTTCGCCCACTTGCTGCACGTAGAGATGGGCGCCGTCGAACTCGTTCCATGCCGCCGCCTCGGTTCCCCACAACGCCGTGCGGGCGATGTCCGGGATCACCATGGAGGTGCCCAGGAAACCAAGGGGGCCGCTCTCAAACTCGAGCGTCGCGGTCGTCACGTCGTCCAGCGCACCTACGCCGATGATCTTCTTTGAGAAGGCTGACACTCGGCTGGCGCGTCCCAACAGATAGACGAGATTGTCGGCCATGTGCACGCCCAGGCCGGTCATACCCCCCGCTGGGCTTTCGGCCGGGTCGCCCCGCCAGCCCGAGCGCGGATTGAGCCCCTTCGGGTACGAGAGGTTGGCCTCGGCATAGTGGATCATTCCGAAGTCGCCGCCATCGACCATCTCTTTCAGGCGCCGCGTTGCCGGCTGACGTCGGCGGTTTTGGCCCACCTGCAGAACGATGCCGGCTGCGTCGGCGGCGGCCGTGGCTCGCTTGGCCTCGGCAACAGTGAGGGTGTACGGCTTGTCGACGAAGACGTGCTTTCCGGCGGCGGCTGATTCGGCGACCAGATCGGCGTGAGTCGAGTGGGGGGTGGCAATCATCACCGCTTCCACCTCGGAGTCCGACAGCAGTTCATCGAGCGACGCAGCCTGTCGGCATCCATGGGCCGCAGCGAACTCGGCTCGGGGCTCGGGTGAGCGAGCGAAACAGCTCACGAGGTCGAGTCCGGCCAGAGAGGCCTTCTCCGCGAGCATGCCACCCCACCATCCGAGGCCGATCGAGGCGACTCTCAATGCTTCCATGATCCCTCCAGCGATTCTGCGTGTATGGCGCCGACCCTACTCTATCCGTATCATGCAAAATATATGTTCCGGCGGCTCCAACGTGCCGCTCAAACCGAGGAGTACCCGTTGAAGATCACGAGGATCGACGCTCTTCACGTCACCATTCCCATGACTTCCCCGTTTCGTAAGGCGGGACGCGTTCAGAACGATGCCGACAACGCCCTGGTGCGGATCGAGACGGACGATGGACTCGTCGGGTGGGGTGAGGCAGCAGCGGCGCCGCTCCTGACGGGGGACACCGGCGCCCGGATCATGGCATCGATCGAGTTTCTGGCCGAGATCTTGATCGGCGAGGATCCGCGTTCGATCGCCTCCCTCCATGCCCGTTTGTCTGACGCCATGGCACAGAACGAGAGTGCCGTGTGCGCCATCGACATGGCGCTGTATGACATCGCCGGCAAACATCTGGGTGTGCCGGCATACGCCCTCATCGGCGGGCGGAGCCGTACGGCCCTGCCGCCTTCACTCGGGGTCAATGCCGACCCGGCCGATGCCGCCAAGGCAGCCGAATGGAAGGCACGAGGTGTGCAGGCGTTCAAGGCCAAAGTCTCGGTGGCGGACCCGGCGTACGAGAAGGATGCCCTTCGCCAGATTCGTGACGCCATTGGCCCTGACACGGAGTTCGCCATCGATGCCAACGGCGCCTGGAAGCCGGCCGAGGCGCTGGCCTTCCTCGATGACGTGGCCGAGCTGAACCTGGCGTTCTGTGAGCAGCCCATTGCTCCGGGCAACTTGAGCCGGCTCCGGTCCGTTGCAGAACGCAGCCCGGTGCCGATCTACACCGATGAGAGTTTCAACGAGCCGGCCGACCTCATCGCCCACGCCGAGGCGGGGGTCGCCGGTGTCAGCATGAAGACCATCAAGATGGGCGGCATCACCGGCTTCATGTCTGCCGCCTATCTCGCCCGGCTCCTCCGCCTCGGGGTGAACGTCGCCGGCAAGTCGGCCACGTCGAGTATCGGAGGCTCGGCGATGCTCCAGATCAGCACGGCCTTGCCGGAGATGAGCGGCGGCATCGGCTTGAGCAACCACAAGCTCACTGAGGATCTGGTCAAAGACCCGGTGGGCCTCGCTGACGGCGTGCTGACCGCTCCCGAGGGCGCGGGGCTCGGAGTCGATGTCGACGAGACCGTCGTCGAGCGATTCGTGCAGCGACGCAGCACCGTGACGGAGTAGGAGAGCGAGCATGGTCAGAGACAGAAGACATGTTGGGCTCGGCGTGGTCGGAACCGGCAAGATCGGATTGCAGCGAGCCCGGCTCGCAGCCCAGCACCCTGCCGTGAGTTTCTTGGCGCTCATGGATGAGGACCGCGCCAAGGCGGTTGGCGTCGGCGAGGACCTCGGCGCCGACCTGGTGACGGAGACGGCTGCCGAGTTGGCCAACGACGATCGCGTTGATGCCATCGTGATCTCGACGTCGGAGCCGAATCACACCGAACCCGCCCTCACGGCGCTGGCCGCAGGCAAACCGGTACTGATCGAGAAGCCGCTGGCTCTCACCTTGGAGGATGCCGACCAGATCGTGGCCGCCGCCGAAGCCGCTGGGGTGGATGCTCGCGTTGGCTACTCGATGCGATACCTGCAGAAGTACTCGGTCGGTTGGGACAACGTCTCGTCGGGCATGATCGGAGACGTCGTAGGCATGACGGGACGCGTCTACAGCTCACGCGCGCAGGGCCTTGCCATCCTCAACCGGTCGGTCCACGCCACACCGGTGGTTGACATCGCCACCTACCTCGTGGACGTCGCTTGTTGGTACCTTGCCCCCCAGGTCCCGGTAGAGGTGGTGTCGCGTGGCCATGGAACGGTGTTCCGGGATCACGGCTTCGATGTCGATGATGTGGCCTGGTCGATGATCAGGTTCAGCGGGGGAACGGTCTTCGATGTCGGGGTGTGTTACATGCTTCCGCTCGGTTTCCCGACCACGGGACAAAGCATCCGCCTCGAGCTGTTCGGCACCGACGGCGCCTTGCTGATCGACGACGATCATCGCGATCAACTTCTGTACACCGAACGGGGCTACCAGAACACCTACGCAGAGAGCCAGAAACTGAACTTCGCGTTCCTCGGGAGCCGGACGACCGGTGAGTGGGTGGGCGAGACCATGTTCGGGCGGCTCGCCAACGAAACGCGCGCTTGGATCGACTACGTGGCCACAGGCAACGAGTGCTATCTCACTCCGCTGGAACAAGCCCGCACGGTGCTGGCGGTGACGCTCGCCATCGAAGAGTCCCTTGCCACCGGCGAGTCCGTACCCATCGACCAGGGCCCTTCTCGAGCATGAGCCGCTCAATCGTCGTGGTCGGAACCGGCGCCATCGGCTCGAGCATCGGCGCCGATCTCACCGACGCCGGACATCAGGTGATGCTCGTCGACCAATGGCCCGACCACGTCGAGAAGATGCGCGCCGACGGCCTCCAGGTCACCATGCCAGACCTCGACTTGCACGTCCCCGTCGACGCCAACCACGTGTGTGATCTCGCCGCCCGCAAGCCAGTGGTCGATCTCGCCATCATCTGCGTCAAGTCCTACGACACGAGGTGGGCGGCCGAGCTCATTGCTCCGTATCTCTCCGACGATGGGATCCTCGTCGGTATCCAGAACTCGATGAACGACGACGCTCACGGCGAGATCGTCGGACGCGAGCGCACCATCGGATGCGCCATCGAGCTTTCCGCCGATATCTACGAGCCGGGGATCGTCACCCGCAACACCACCCGCACCGGCACGTGGCTGACGGTAGGCGAGCTCGACGGATCGGTGACGCCTCGGGTCGACATGCTCGCCGACCTGCTCAGCACGGTCGCCAAGACCGAGGTCTCCACGAACATCTATGGATCGAAGTGGACCAAGCTCGTTGCCAACACCATGGTGATGGGGCCTTTCGGGCTGTTTGGTGTCCGCAACTCGGAGGCGGTGCGCCTCCCGGGGATCCGTGAGATCCAGGTCGCGCTCGGCCGTGAGTCGGTTGCCGTGGGCAAAGCCCTCGGCTACGAGCTCGAGCCGGTGTTTGGACTGACGGCAGGGGAGTTCAGCGGAAACACCGACGAGGTGCTGTACAAGGCCATGGACACCCTCAACGCACACGTCGGCGAGCATGCCGTCACTGCCACCGTGCAGGATCAGCGCAAGGGCCGGCGTAGCGAGTACGAGTTCATCACCGGCCTCGTGGTCAAGCGGGGTGAGGAGGTGGGCGTGCCCACTCCCGTGAACACGGCGGTGTTCGAGATCTACGGGATGATCGAGCGCGAGGTTCTGGAGATGAGCCCGAACAATCTCGATCTGCTCAAGAGGCTGATGGTCGAACACTGACCTGGTGGCGCCCGCCCTCCGAAGTTCCAACTTTTCCCGCCATGGGAGTCCTACATAATGTAGGGTGCCCCAATCCACGACCGGCGAGCCGTGAGGCGAGGGCGTGGAAACTGGGAGGAGAGACTTCTTGGCCGTCGAATCCCCGAAGCGACAACACAGCAAGCGAGGGCGTCTACGAGACGCCTACGTCCTGCGCCGCTCCGGTCCGCCCCTCACTCCCTTTCGTGGACGATCCCGGCCCCCGCCCGCTACGTTCCCTTTCAAGTGAGCTGACCCAGCGAAGAGACCCCAATCGAACGTTCGAGGCGGCGGAGCTTCCGTCGCCAGAACACATACGGAGGAGAAGAGAGAATATGACTCGATCAGGAAAGACAGTGTTGCTGAAGTTCATGGCGCTGTTCACCGTCATGGCGATGGTGCTGGCGGCTTGCGGCGGCGATGACACGTCGGACACCACGGCGGCGGCCGGCGGCGACGGAGGCGATGGCGGTGACGGAACCGAAGAGACCGTCGACCTGCTCATCTGGTCCTCACGCGACTACTACCGCCCACCGGACCTGTGGCAGGGCTTCATGGATGACAACCCGAACATCAACGTGACCGTTCAGGTGGAATCCAACGACGACATCCTCCAGCAGCTGCAACGTATGCAGGACGCCGGCCAGCGGATGCCAGATGTGATCCAGGACGACACGTTCCTGATCGAGGCGTACCAGAACGCCGGTTTGCTGATTGACCACACCGCTCTCAAGGATCGTTGGGAGTCGGAAGATCCCGACGCCTACAACGAGATCCTGCCCATCGCGTGGGATGAGAACCGGTTCCCGGCCGACAATCCAACAGGCATCTACGGCGTCTCGCTCACTGCGAACTTCGACGTCATCTACTACAACATCCCGGTCTGCGAGGAGGCAGGCGTGGACTGCGCCGGCATCTCGACCCTCGAAGGTTTCCTCGACGCCATGCGTCAGGTGAAGGCGAGCGGGTCCGAGGCCATTCCGTTGACCGTGCAGGCCTTGCCCGGCACCGGCATCACACTGCTGAAGACGTTCTTCAGCGCCGCCGGAGCTCCCTTCGATGGAGCTGTTCCGGACCTGCAGTCGGAGGGTGGTCTGTACACCCTGCAATGGTTCCTCGATGCCTCCAACGAAGGCCTACTTCCGCCGGAAGCGATCTCGTGGGGTGAGGACCAGGCCCGTGGCGCCTTCGCCGGTCAGCGAGCCGCCTTCATCCTCGACGGATTCACCGTCGCCGGTGAGTTCAACGAGATCGAAGGCTTCGGCCTCGGCGAGGGGTGGGGTATCGTTCCGTCACCGACCCGCGGCGACGGCAACCAGATCTCCAACGCCCGTACCTGGGCGGTCACGACTGGTGCAGAAGAGCGGGGCGTGGAGTGGGAAGCATTCCTGGCCGTCGCTCACGTCGGAACGGTCGACCAGCTGGTCGATGCGGCTGCCGGCGGATCGGTCCCGATGCGCAACAGCGTGGCCCTCGAGGATCCGCGACTCGATGACATCTGGCCGTTCTTCGACGCCAACCTCCGTTCCGCCTATTCCGGCAGCGATTCCGTTCCGTCCGGACTGAACGGTGGTGACGTCGAGCTGGTGCTCGAGCAGCTGTTCGGCGAGATCGTCGTTGGTACCGACAAGACGGCGCAGGAGTTGGCGGACGAGTATCAGCCGCAGCTGGACGACCTGTAACCAACACGACCAACGCGCAATGACGTCATCACGCCTGTGTACGTCACGGTCCCGGGTGGACCGGACGTACACAGGCCGGCGTCACCAACACATTCGAAGCCACGTCGGGATCGGCAGATGACGGTCACTCGGGAACCCCCAGAACAAACCGAACCGGAGAAGCGGGAGATAACCGGTGCCCAAATCGGGCAAAAGGCGATCACCCCCTACCTCTTCTCATTCCCTGCCATACTCGCCGTGAGTGCCATCCTGGCTTTCCCGGTTCTGTACGGCATCTGGCAGAGCCTCTACCGAGCCCCGGAGCTGGGGCTCGACGAGGAGTTCGTCGGCACTCAGAACTACATCGACATGTTCCAGGATCCTGGCTTCTGGAATGCGATGTCCCGAACGGGACTCTTCGTTGGCGGCAGCTTGGTGGTGGGCACCGTCCTGGGCCTCTTCTTCGCCTTCGCCCTCTTCCGCGCCATGGGCCGGCTCCGGTTCATGCGGGCGGTGACGCTGGCTCCCTACCTCATCTCGAACGTGGCCGCCGCCGTCATGTTCCGAATCCTCTTTCAATCCGATATCGGCCTCATCAACAGCTTCCTCGACTGGTTCGGTCTCGATGGTCCCTCCTGGCTGTCGGATACCACATGGGCGATGGCGGTGGTCATCTTCACCCAGGTATGGACGGACATCCCCTTGACCATCCTCTTGCTGTTGGGCGGCCTCATGACCATCGACCAGTCCTATCTCGACGCAGCCCTGGTCGACGGGGCGTCGGCGTGGCAACGCGCGCGTATGCTCACCATTCCCCTGCTGGCGCCCCAGCTCGTCATCACCACGGTGTGGCTGAGCTACTCGACGCTGACGGGCCTCGGCGTGGTGCTCGCCCTCACCGGCGGTGGTCCATTGGGCGCCACCACGACCTTGGCGATGGAGATGTACAACGTTGCCTTCCGGTCGCTGAGATTCAACGAGGCCTTGGCGCTGGCCACCTTCATCCTGGTCTTGAACGCGGTGCTCACGCTGATGTACGTGGCGGTTGCCCGCCGCTATGAGATCGAGGTCTGATGGTTGACGCTCCCGTAGACGTTTCCCGGGCTGATCCCACCCGCCACATCGCCGGCCAGAATCAGTCGCGCATCGCCAAGACCGGTCGGCGGCTGCTGGTCGGCGTGCCACTGTTCCTTTTGGGGCTTTGGACCTTCATCCCCTTCCTCATCACGATCTCGGTGTCGTTCAAAACGAAGGCCGAGACATTCGCCAGTCTCGGGCTCATCCCCAGTCAGCCCACCATCCAGGGATACCGCGAAGTCCTGTCGGATCCGAATTTCCTCTCGGCCTTCATGAACAGTCTCGTCGTCGGCATAGGGACTGCGATCCTGACGATCATCATCGCCTTGCCGGCGGCGTATGCCTTCGCCCGCTTCAAGTTCCGGGGGCGGCATCTCCTTCTGCTGTTCACTTTGCTGCCACGACTGGTTCCCACGATCGGTGTGATGGTTCCCATCTATCGCCTGGCCGTGGCCACGGACATGCTCGACCGGCGAATAACGCTGATCATCGTCTACACCGGGATGCTGGCGCCGCTGGCGGTGTGGCTCATGGTCGGCTTCTTCCAGCAGATCCCACGGGACATCGAAGAGGCCGCCGATGTCGACGGCGCCAGCCTGTGGAACCGCATGCGCTACATCGTGATGCCGCTCGCCGCCCCCGCGCTCATCACGATTGCCGTATTGGCCTTCCGTGAGGCGTGGAACGAGTTCACGCTCGTGCTCGTCCTCACCACAACGCCCGACACACGAACGCTGCCGTTTGCCCTTTTCAAGCTCGGTCAGAGCGAAGGCATCTCGAACTTCCCGGCCGAGGCGGCCTTCGCCATCCTCACGGTGATTCCGTTCATCCTCGTCTACACGCGAATAGAACGCTACGTGGTCGCCGGCCTCACCGCGGGATCGTCGAAGTAGCGCTCGTCACTCCGACTCGGGGGGAAGGATGAGGAGCGGGCAGTGACTGTGCTGGATGCACTGATGAGCCACCGATCCGAGCAGCATGCCGACGAAGCCGCCCAGACCCCTGGTGCCGATCACCAGCAAATCGGCTGTTCGTGACTCGGCAATCAGGGCCTCGGCTGGATGGTCGGCGGCGATCGCCACAGGGCGCGGGCGGGGGCCATCGACGTCGGCAAGAGCATCGTCGATGAGGTTGGCGAGATGCTTCTCCGCCGCTTCCATGGTTTCCACCTCGCGACTAGGCGGATGGTGGGCGGGGGCGTCAGGCGAGACGGTACCGACGCCCAAAGCGGCACCGGCGCTCTGGGGAAGGCCGATGAGGTCGTCGGCCCACGATCGGTGGGGCGGAGAAAACACGAACACGGCATCAACCGATCCTTCACGGAGCGCGGCCTCCTCCAACGCGCGTCGGAGCGCACGGCGCGAGTGCGGCGACCCGTCTACTCCCACCACGATTCGCATCATCTTGTTCCTCCGTCCGGTGGTTCCGGACTACATATGATATAGGATCCGGCGTGCGGATCGGCGAGGAGGAGGAACGTGGACGGTCAGGTGATCGATGTGCATAGCCACATCGTGCCCATGCGGCTGGCGACCGCTGCGCAGGCGGGAGGCGTGTATCACGGAATCGAGTTCGGACGGGACGCCGCAGGCAAGGTGACGAGTCAGGTAGGTCAGCGACCGCCGTTTGCCTTGCCGTGGCCAACGCCACTCGAGACCACCGAAGAACGGATCTCGTCCATGGACGCGATTGGCGTCGACATCCACATGCTGTCGCTGAGTCCGAGCATGCACTGGTACAGCACCGCGCCCGGCGATGCCGTGGCGCTCGCCGAGGAAACCAACGACGACATCGCCGCGATCGTTGCTGCCCATCCCGATCGGTTCAAAGGCCTTGCCTTTCTGCCGCTGCAGGACCCGAGCGCTTCGGTCCGGGAGCTTCAGCGATGCGTCCGCGACCTCGGCTTCTCCGGCGCCCTCGTCGGCACCAACATCGACGGGCTCGATTGGGACGCTCCCGAGCTCTTGCCCGTACTGGAGGCGGCCCAGGAGCTCGGCGCTCTCGTGTTCGTCCACCCGGCCCGAGGACGGGCCAATCCCTTCCTCACGAAGTACCACCTCAAGAACCTCATCGGCAATCCGCTCGAGACCACCGTGGCGCTGGCCAGTCTCATCTTCGGGGGAGTGCTCGATCGGCTGCCGGACCTGAAGCTGTGCTTTGCCCATGGCGGCGGCTACGGCTGCCTCGGCATCGCCCGGATGGACCACGGAGCGACCGTCCGGGCGGAGACCCAGGGGATCGCCAAGCTGCCGTCGGACTACTTGCGGCTGTTGTATTTCGATTCTCTCGTCCACGGCCATCGCACTCTCGATCAGATCATCGACCTGGCGGGCATCGACCGGATTGTGCTTGGCAG
>JAHEIN010000242.1 GCA_024639335.1 bacterium
CCATCGACGAGAGGGAGGCCGTCGGGGTGGTACGACGGCCCCGAGGGATCACTGGACTGCCCGAGGCCGCCCATGTGGCGAATCATGGAAATGGGCCGGACGTAGTCGTAGTGGCCCTTTGATCCCCAGGCGGCGATGGCGGCGTCGTGGGTGGCGCCATTGAGCGCGAAGTACAGTTTCACGTCCCATTCGAGGCGGTCGACATCCTCACCGGTGCCGCCGATGCGCAGCTCGGGGTCGAGCTCGTCTGACACTTCGTTGGCGAGGGTGTTCCAATGGCCAGGAGGCGTCTCCGAGTCGGGACCGTCCGCCCAGAACTCCGCAACCGCCCTGGCGAAGTCGGCCTCGTTGACGAGATTCGGTTCGTACGGTTGCCCCGACACTGGGTTCACCGGGTACCCGGCGGTGTCGTACGTCCCGAGCGCCGTTGTGCCGATGGTGGCGGGAGAGATGTCGACCATGGGGGCAGTGGCGGGATCGAGCAAGCTGCTGAAACGGATGACCTCGACGGCGGCCTCCTTGAAGGCTGCATCGGTCACCGGGTCACCCAGATAGGGAGGAGGGCCGGGGTCGACCGGTAGGCCCACTACGTGCTGAGGTCCACCGGTGGAAAGGGCGAAGGCCGCGACCGCGCCCCAATGGGAGTCGATGAACTCTTGCACCCCGTTCTCGATGGGGATGCCGTTCTGGGAGATCATCTGCTCGATCTGGAGGGGCTGCCAGCGGTTCGGGTCGGCCATCGTCGTGCCCGGCTCGATGACCGTCAACGGGGGGTTCACCGGCGAGTAGTCCGGATCGATGTATGCGTCTGCTTCGTTCGAGCCGTCTGCGAGACCGAACTCCAGGTAGCGGGCAGCGATACGGTTGCCCAGTGCCCTCGGCCCACCGCCCTCGGCGCCGGTGTCATCGGTCGGATAACACAAGACCGCCATCAGCTCGACGATCTCGGTGATCGTCCCCTCGGCGCCGATCGACAGGAGGTATCTCGACTCGAGAATCCGAAAAGCCGCGTAGCTGATTGCCTCTCGACGGGCGGCCTCGACGTCGTCGGCCTGGAGCTTCTCGTTGACGAGGTAGCCCGCGGCATCGGCGTCGTAGGCAGCCCACGCATCCCACATCGCCGCGGAGCTGTGGAACAGATTGCGAGCGTGGACGGTCGGAGCGGGGAGATCTCGTCGAATGGCGTTGAGCGTGGCCTCATTCCACCTTCTCGCCACCGACCGCTCGGAGTGCTCTTCGGGTGGTGGGCAGGCGGCATCATCACCGGAGCCACCGGACAGAACAGCAACGGTTCCCACCACCGCTGCAACCACTGCAACAGCGCCTCCCACGAGCAGCCGCGCTCTCATGTCGACAATCCTAAAAACACCTGTGCGATCGTATCGGCACTGCAGCACTCCGCCTCCGGCCAGTCGGGTAGTCAACGGGTGCTCACTACCCTCGCGACTCCCCATGAGCCGCCCTCGCCTCGTCGTCGCTCGATCGGCGCTTCCAATCGTGCTCGCAATGAGCGTTCTCGCTGGGTGCCAGGCCGAGGAGGCTGTGCGCCCTGCGTACTTCACCGATGTGGCCTCCGCCGTGGGCCTGGACTTCGAGCACTCGGCATTCCATTGGGAGGTGTCTGCCGATCTCCCGTCGATGATGGGCGGTGGGCTGTGCTGGATCGACTATGACGATGACGGATGGCTCGACCTCTTTCTGACCAACACCTGGACCGGGATCGAGTGGGGTCGTTGGTATGCGAGCGACGGGATCCCGACCAGCGCCCTGTACCGCAACGACCGAGGCGAGTTCGAAGACGTCACCGAACAGGCCGGGGTTGCGACAGAGCTTCGCGGCAACGGATGCGTCGCTGCCGACTTCGATCTGGACGGTCAAACGGACCTGTATGTGACCTCCGATCGTGAGAACGCCCTGTTCTGGAACAACGGTGACGGAACATTCGCGGAGGGGGCCACCGAAGCCGGAGCGGATGACAACGGCTGGCACACCGGCGCGCTGGTCGGTGACTTCAACGGGGACCGCTGGCCTGACATGTTCGTGGCCGGCTATGCCGACATCAACAGCCGCATCCCCGGAGCGACCGGCGGCTTCCCCAACACTTTCTTTCCGGTGCGCGACCTCTTGTACCTGAACGAAGGGCCGGGGCAAGACGGCCGCGTGACGTTCCGAGAGGTCGGTGAATCGGTGGGTCTCGATGTCTTCTCCGAACTCGAGGACCACGAGTACGGCCTGGGTGGTGCGGTCGTCGACTTCGACGGCGACGGGGACCTCGACCTATACGTCGCCAACGACACCAATCCGAACCGGTTGTACGAGAACGTTTCCGTGCCCGGTGGGGTGGCTTCTGACCCGCTCGGCATCGGGTTCCGCTTCGAACACGTTCCCGAGTCGGGCGCAGACGACGACAACAGCGGAATGGGCGTGGCCGCCGGCGACTACACCGGTGATGGGATGCCCGACCTGTTCGTCACGAATCTCGGCTCCCAGCTTCACTCGGTGTACGTGAACCAGACGGAATCCACACTCGTCTTCGAGGACGGCACAGGTTCACTCGGCTCGCCCGATCTGGGCGGGGAATTCACCGGGTGGGGCGCCACGTGGGCAGACATCGACCTCGACACCGACCTCGATCTCGTCCTCGCCAACGGGCGTATCCCGCTTCTCGACAGGACTGCGGACGCCGAGCCGATGCAGGTTCTCGCCAATCAGTCCGCCCAGTCGGGGAATGCCGAGTTCCTCGACGTGAGTTCGAAACTCGGACTCTCCGAGCTCGGGCCCCTGCTGGGGCGGGGGAGTGCGGTGGCCGACTACGACAACGACGGAGACCTGGACGTGGCTGTGAATTCGATTGGGTCGCCGGTGCGCCTGCTTCGCAACGACGTCGGTGGGCGATGGCTCATCGTTGCCCTCGAGGGCTTTCACCCAGGGGCGACGGTCACCGCCGTCCTGGCTGACGGGACCGAGCTGGTTCGGACGGTCGCAGCCGGAAGCTCCTACCTCTCGTCAGAAGATCCTCGCGCCCATTTCGGACTGGGTGACGCCGAGGGCGTCACCCAGCTGAAGGTCCAGTGGCCGGACGGCACAGAAACGGTTGCCGAAGGAATCGGCCGCAACCGGATCGTGACGATCGATCCACCTAGCTAGTCGGTTCTGCTCCTACCGGATGCCGGATGCCGCCTGGCGCCGTTTGGCGAAAGCGTCGGCGAGCACTGCTGCCAGCAGCACGAGCCCGGTGACGACGAACTTGACGCCGGAACTGACGTTCTGCAGGTTCATGCCGTTCTCGACGGCGGCGATGACCAGGGCGCCGAGCAACGCACTCACCACCTTGCCGGAACCACCGAACAAGCTCGTACCACCGATGACCGCTGCGGCGATCACGTTCA
>JAHEIN010000243.1 GCA_024639335.1 bacterium
GGCTCCATCGCCCTCGACATGCTGCAACGTCACCCGGTCGATGGCCTGATCATCCATGCACCGGTAGGGACCCGCCTCGAGGAACGACTGTTCCCCAAGCTGATGAAGCCCGAGCCGATACGCAACCTCGTCAAGTGGGGAATCAGCTCCCGGCTCACGAGACCGTTGACCTCCCGGGTGTTCTTCAACGGCGACGTGCCCAGCGACTATCGAGACGAGTTCCTCGCCGAGTACGCCCGAGCCGAGTCCTTCTCACAGATGTTCGACATCATCACTCCAGCCTGGTGGGGCGGTCTCCAACCCGTGGACATACCGTCCGTGCTCCTGTGGGGAAGTGAGGACCGAGTGCTCGGCGCCGATCAGGTCGACGACTACCGCAGACTGCTGCCGAGAGCCTCGATCGACGTCGTTCCGCGTTGGGATCATTTCCCGATGGTCGAACAACCCGCCCAGTACGCAAGCGCCGTGAGTGCCATCGCCCGGCGGCTGCTGGCCAACGAGCCCGCCCCGCTTCGACTGGGCTCGGGTTCGGTCGAAGCGGCGGGAGTGGGGCCAAAGGCCGCATTGTTGGACCGGGCGCGTGCAGCCGGGCTGCCGGTCCCGCCCGGATTCGTCCTTCCGGACGGTCAAGAAGTGCCGTCGGCGCAGGACCTGGTCGGGGATCTCGCCGTGCGCTCCGCCTTCTCCGTCGAGGATGGCGACGAGTCGTCCCACGCCGGCCGCTTCGATTCGCTGCTCGCCGTGAACCCGAGCCGGCTCGATGAGGCGGTTGCACACGTGCGATCTTCAGCGGACGTCGGGACCGGGCGGCTCGACGTCCTCGTGATGGAGATGGTTCGGGCGGCGACGGCCGGGATCGCCTTCTCCGAGCGTGGCTTCGAGGATGACAGGGTCGAATGGGTCGAAGGGCTCGCGGGCGCCCTCGCCTCAGGAGAGGTGAAGGGCCATACGGTCGAGTTGGGGCGCCTGCGACGCCGCGAGCGACCGTCGAGTGCCATTCCCGGATGGCAGCGACGGCTCGCGGTCCTCCTGCGCGACGTTCGCAACGAGTTCGGTGACGACGACTGGGACGTCGAGTGGGCCGACGACGGCGAGACGTGCTGGCTCGTCCAGATCAGGCCCATCACGGCGCTGACGCTCCGCAACGAGACCTTCACGATCGCCAACCACAAGGAGATCCTCCCCGACCCGCCATCGGTCTTCATGACCTCGGTCATCGCCGAAGGCTCCTCGGAGTTGTTCGACTATTACCGGATGTTCGATCCCGAGCTGTCCGAACGGCGGGACTTCATCGAGGTCTTCGGTGGGCGGCCGCTGATCAACCTGTCACTCATGACCGACTTCATGCGCTCGCTGGGGCTGCCGCCGAGCCTTGTGACGGACTCGATCGGTGGCACGGACACGTCGGGTGCGACCCTTTCGCCACTCAGAATGGTTCGCAGGCTTCCGGTGCTCCTCCGCCTCGCCTGGGGGCAGGCGACCGCAGGGTGGTTCACCCGGCGCAAACGGGCCGAGATCGAACGCCTCACCACTGCACCGGCGCGATCGTTCGTTGAGGTGACCGACCGACTCCGTGATGTCTATGTACGGACCGTCCATGGCATGACCGCACTGAACACGGCCGCAAGCGCGCCGACCTCGCTGCTACGGGCTGCCGGAACCCTGGCAGAGCATTCCAGCCGCACGGAGACGGCTGCGACCCGGATGTTCCGGGATCTCACCGACGTCCGAGCTTCCGCAGGAGAGCGATTCGATCCCGATTCGCCACCGTGGGACGACGAGTCGTTCCAGGTGGCGTGGCAACGATGGCTCGACTCCTACGGCCACCGCGGCATCTTCGAGTCGGACATCTCACGGCCCCGCTACGTCGAGGAGCCCTCACCCATCCTGCACAGCATCCTCCGCGCGGTCCGCCTCGAGCGCCGCCCCGCACCGTGGACTGTCCGAGGTCTGTTCACCGTGCCGCTCTGGCTGATCGCGCGACCTGCGATCGCAGCCCGTGAGCGGTTCCGCTCCGATGCCATGCGCGGCTTCCTGACGATCAGACGGGACCTCGGGCGTCTGGCCACAGACGCCGGGATCGAGCCGGACGATCTCTGGCTGCTCGAGGCCGACGAAGTGCGCTCTCTCGACGCGGGTTGGCGACCCAACGCAGCTCTCCTGGATCGCCGACGCTCGGAGCAAGAGGAACGGCGTGCGGCCCCCATCCCGGACGTGATCCGCCGCTTCGATCCGCCCGAGTTCGGCGAGCGCTCCGATTCGTTCACCGGCGTCGGCCTGGTCAAAGGCACCGTCGAGGGCTTCGCATGGGTCCTGTCCGAACCGGCCACCCATCTCCCGGATGGCTTCGATTCGGACTCGACGGTTCTCATTGCCACGAGTGTCGAGGCTGGTTGGCTCTCGACCTTCGGGCTGGTGTCCGGCGTCGCAGTCGAGATCGGTGGCGACCTGTCACACGGATCGATCATCCTCCGGGAAGTGGGACTACCGGCCGCGACCAACCTGACCGGGGTGCATGGCTCCGTACGAACCGGAGACGTCGTTCGTCTCGACGCAGCCCGAGGCCGGCTCGACGTCGTAGAGCGGGTGTCATCGTGATCGTCCTGCTGATCCACATGGCCGCCACCTGGGCGATGGTCGGCTTCATCTGGACTATTCAGGTACTCCAGTATCCGCTGATGGCGGAGGTGCCCGAGAGCGGATTCCCCCGCTTCGAGGCGGTCCATCAGCGGCGCGTCACGGCGGTCATCGCTCTGTTCGGCCCGCTCGAGGTGGTGATGGCCGCGTTGGTGTTCTTGACGGTCGACTCGGTGCCGAGCTGGCTCTCGTTTACGTCCGGAGCGTTGCTCGCTGCCATCTGGGTGTCGACCGCCTTCTTCTATGCCCCCCTCCATGGCCGCTTGGCCAATGGCTTCGATCAGGCACTCCACCGACGACTGATGATCGGCAACTGGGTCCGTACCCTCGCCTGGAGCCTTCGCGGGATCATTGCCGCATGGATGCTCGCCTTCTGAACGAAGGCCCCAGACGTACTCCGTGGACGGCCCGTCTCGGATAGCATTGGCTTCCGGTCGCTTCCGGCCGCTCGATCGGATAGCGTCGGGGCTACGAGCGGCGAACGCAAGGGTGAGCATTGGTTGAACGCATTGGAGAATGGAACCCCGAGAGCGTCGACGACTACTCGGAGCTGGAGCGACTTCAGGGAGAGGTCGAGGCACTGCGGACCGAGCGCGACAAGCTGCAAGCCGCGCTCGACAAGGACAAACCGCTGCACCCGTTTCAGGTCGAGTTGCTCAAACTCCAGCGTCACCTCGAAGCCGAGCAGATCCCGATGATCGTGCTGTTCGAGGGCCGTGACGCGTCGGGCAAGGGTGGGACGATCCGCC
>JAHEIN010000244.1 GCA_024639335.1 bacterium
AACCACGCCTCCCAGATGTACGCCCGCAACGTCATGGCGTTCATCGAGCTGATCGCCGACCCCGAATCGGCAGCAATCCACATCGACTACTCAGACGACATCGTCCAGGGGGCGTGCATCGCCCGCGGCGGCGCCGTGGTCCACCCGAGACTCCTCCCCGAGGAAGGGAACTGAATCGATGGCAGCCCTTCTGATCCCGATCACCGTCTTTCTCCTGGCAGCGTTCGTCGGCTTCGAGTTGATCACCAAGGTCCCGCCGACGTTGCACACGCCGCTCATGTCGGGTGCGAACGCCATCAGCGGGATCACCATCGTGGGGGCCATCCTGGCCGCCGGCACCTCGAGCGGAACGCTGGCGACAGTGCTCGGATTCGTGGCCGTCGTCTTCGCCACCATCAACGTTGTCGGGGGCTTCTTGGTGACCGACCGGATGCTCGAGATGTTCAAGCGGGACGACCGATGAATCCCACACTCGCAGGATTCCTGTATCTGGTCGCCGCCGTCGCATTCATCCTCGGCATCAAGCGGCTCGCATCGCCCGCAACGGCTCGCAGCGGGAACCAGTTCGCATCTGCCGGCATGCTGCTGGCCGTCGTGGTCACGCTCGTCGACCGCCAGATCGTCGGATACGGAGCGATAACGGCCGGGATGGTCGTGGGGGCCGGTATCGGCGCCTATCTGGCGCGGTCGGTCGAGATGACTGCGATGCCACAGCTGGTCGCCGCGTTCAACGGCTTCGGCGGAGGGTCGTCGGCGCTCGTGGCGCTCGCCGAATTGACCAACGGAACGGGACTGGCGTCCAGGACACTCGTGACGATCGCCATCTCGATCTTCATCGGCTCGCTCACCCTGGCTGGCAGCTTCATCGCATTCGGCAAGCTCCAAGGCATCATCGACGGCCGATCGATCACCACCCCGGGGCAGCGGATCCTGGATCCGGTGTTTGCGGTGGCTGCGCTGGCCGCAGCGGTCGCAATCGTCGTCTCGGACGCCACCTACACGGGATGGATTCTGGCGGCTTTCGCCGCCGTCCTCGGCGTGACCAGAACCCTCCCGATCGGCGGTGCCGACATGCCGGTGGTGATCTCATTTCTCAACTCGGCCTCGGGGGTCGCCGCAGCCGCAGCCGGGTTCGTGATCGAATCCAACGCCCTGATCATCTCAGGCGCATTGGTCGGGGCCTCCGGGCTGATCCTCACCAACATCATGGTGAAGGCCATGAACCGAACGCTGGGAGCCGTCTTGTTCAGTGCCTTCGGAGCGAGCGCAGATATCAGCCTTGGAGCGGATTCCGAAGACAGAGTCGCCAGGCGCGGATCGCCCGAGGACGTGGCTGTCACGCTTGCATTTGCAAAGCGGGTCGTGATCGTTCCCGGCTACGGGCTCGCCGTCGCCCAGGCGCAGCACACCATTCGGGAGCTCGCCACGCTGCTCGAGGGTCGCGGCGTTGAGGTCCGATACGCCATCCACCCCGTCGCAGGACGGATGCCCGGCCACATGAACGTCCTGCTCGCCGAAGCCGACGTGCCGTACGACCTGCTGTTCGACCTCGAGGACATCAACCCCGACTTCCCCTCGACCGACGTGAGCCTCGTCGTCGGTGCCAACGACGTGGTCAATCCACTCGCCCGAACCGACTCGACCAGTCCGATCTATGGCATGCCGATCCTCGACGTGGACCGCTCCAATCTCGTGGTCGTGGTCAAGCGTTCCCTCTCGCCGGGGTACGCAGGCATCGACAACCCGTTGTTCTACGAGGACAACACCCTCATGCTGTTCGCCGACGCCAAGAAGGGGCTCTCGGAGGTCGTGTCGGCCGTCAAAGAACTGTGACCGACGATCCGGCAGCCGGTCGGGACCCTCGGACATTCCTCCGTGAGCTGGGATCGGGGATCGCCATGATCGCATTCCTGTTGTGGCTGACCTTCTTCGGCACGGAGGGATTCGTCGAGCTGTCCACCCTGGCGGCTGCGGTCGTCATGCTCATCTGGTTCGCGACGGTCGAGCCGACCCGGCTCATGGCACGCCCTCGGCAACCCAGCGCAATGCTTTTCCTGCTTGCCATCATGGGCTTTGCGGTCGTGCTGACCGCTGCGTTGATCCTCAGGACCGGCACCTTGCTGTTCGTTGCGCTGCTGACGCTGGTCGCAATCGGCGTCGGCTTCGCCCGGGCCGTCGGTCACAGCTACCGCCAACCGATCGAGGACGACGATGGAGTTTCGTGACATCGTCAAGCGAAGGCGGATGGTGCGGAACTACACCGGCGATCCGGTCGATCGGGAGAGCCTCGAGAGGATCCTCGACGCCGCTCGACGAGCCCCGAGCGCAGGACACGCGCAGGGCCAGAGCTTCGTCGTGGTCACCTCGACCGAGGGCCGGGCGCGGATCGCCGAACTGGCCGGAGAAGGTCACTACGTCGATCGCGGATTCGATCCGTGGATGAGTCGTGCCGGAGCCTTGATCGTGGTGTGCGTGTCCGAGGCGGCCTACCACCGGCGGTATTCCGAGCCCGACAAGACGGATGCCGCCGGCAACGAGATCGAGTGGCCGATTCCCTTCTGGTGGGTGGATGCCGGAGCCGCAATGATGGCGATCCTCTATGCCGCCGTCGACGAGGGGCTCGCTGCGGGGTTCCTCGGGCTGCACGCAATCGACGGCCTGGCGGCCGTATTCGGGATCCCCGACGAGGTGACACCGATCGGAATCGTGACGATCGGCCACCCTGCGCCTGATCGGCGGTCGGGCTCGCTGGCGCGTGGACGGCGGCCGGCCGAAGACGTCATCCGATACGAGTCCTGGGCTTGAGCCCGAGCCCGATCGGATGGACTCAGAAGACCGCCCTGAACGCCTGGATGAGCCCGAACGCGACGATGGCGATCATCGCCCATGCCGCATAACGGTAGATGCGATCGAAATCTCGGCTGGGCGGCCGGTCCGGATCAGGGGTGTGCTCCGGCAGGTCGAGGAGCTCGGCCGCCTCGGCGAGATCACGGTCGGCGACCATGAGCCGCACACCACGACTGAGGCCGAATTGGGGTTCCCAACCGCCGGCGTCATCTGTCAGGATGTGGGCAGGGATGCCCTCCAGATCGAGCCTCGCCCGGGCGAGCTCGGCCTCGGTCCTCGATGTGAACACCGCAACAGCTCGACTCATATGATGAATCTATCCGGCCTCGACCCCAAAGACACCAGGAGTGGTTCAGAAAACGCGCACCGTGGCCGATGTAACACTCAGAGCGCATCTCCTACTTGACTATTGACATGGCACACGATCCGATCTCCGATCTCAAGCGCTACGCAGCCGCACTGGAAGCTCAGGTTTCCGGCGAACGGTCGCGTCACGCCGCTCGGACCGCGCTGCACGCACAGTCCCCCAAGC
>JAHEIN010000082.1 GCA_024639335.1 bacterium
GGCCCGCCGTGATGCCCGCTGCGATCGCGATCACGTTCTTCAGTGCCCCACCCAGCTCGACAGAGACGACGTCGGTGGACGAATACGCTCGGAAGGTCGGAGTGGCGAGCAGGTCACGCACACGGGCTGCCTGCCGGGGATCGCGGCTCGCCGCAACGACCGCGGTCGGGTGTCCGGCGGCGACCTCTGCTGCGAATGATGGCCCCGACACGGCCACAGGCCTCCCTCCGCCGCCGCTGAGCTCGATGAGGATCTGAGTTGGTGTCTGCAGGCTGGCGACTTCGATTCCCTTCGAGACCGACACCAGAGTCTCGGTTGCTGCGAGGAGCGAACCCGCCTCACCGAAGACTGCCCGCACATACTGTGTGGGTACCGCCGAGATCACGACGTCCGCGTCTGCGGCGGCCTCGTCGAGTGAATCGGTGACTCCGATGGATTCGGGCAATCGGACACCCGGAAGATATCGAGTGTTCTCTGCGTGTGACCGAATCGAGTCGACCACCTCGGGCTCCAGCGCCCACAGGGTGGTTTCGATGCCCTGGAGCGCGGTCATTCGGGCCAGTGCCGTCCCAAACGCTCCGGCGCCGACCACCGTCACCACCTGCTCCGTCGTCATGAGACCGATGAGGATCGCATGATCAAGCTGTAGCACATCGCTGGCGGCGGGGCGGCCGCAACCGGACGGCTTGGCAGCTCGTCGACTGAAAGTTCGAGGTGTTCAGCCTTTCACGGTGCGCCTCGATGAGTTCGACGAAGCAAACCCGCTCGGAACCTGACGGCATCGAACGCCACCGACGTCGCATCTCCTTCGCCGTTGCGACCAACGAACCCGATTTCGGCACATACACCCACGTCTCGACAGGCGGCACTCAGGTGGCCTCGTCAATCTGGAGAGCGTCTCGGCCGCACTCGCGGAACACCTTGCGATTGCCGGTCACGACCCCGCAACGCCACATGGACTCTCGAACTGACCGACGTTCGGGTCTACGTCGAGCCGCCGTCAGAGGTCGAGTGCTTTACCATACGCTTCCGTTTGGTTATAGTGTGACCATGCCAGCAACACGGGGCCGACCCAGAGATCCAAGTCGAGACCGGGCGATCTTGTCTGCAGCGCGAGCTGTCATCGCATCACGTGGGTACACCGGAGCGACGATGGAAGAGATCGCCAAACGTGCTCGGGTGGGCAAAGACACGCTCTATCGCCGCTGGTCGACGAAGGAACAACTCGCGCTCGATCTGGTCGACACGCTCGCCCGGAGCGCGGTCAAGCCGTCTGCGATCGATCCAGATCCCCGCCTGAACCTCTTCATGTTCCTGAAGGACATCGTGCGGCTGTACCGCACGACCGATTTCGGCGCTCTGGTGGCCGGCATCACCGGTGAAGCCGCTCGAAATGGTGATCTCGCTCGGCACTACGCGGACTTCTGGCGACGCCGCCGTGCAGTGGCTGCCCCGCTGGTCCGCGACATCATCGGCGTAGCCGCTACGGATCATGACGTCGAGTCCACTCTCGATCGTCTGCTCGGTCCGATCTACTACCGGCTGCTGCTCACGGGCAGCCATGTCGACGACGAATACCTCTGGGATCTGGTCGTCGCCATCCCGTGGAGTGATGGCGATGATCTCGACGCCGGAACGAGCGAAACGAATCAACTATCAACCAAAACCGCGACCTGAGCACCAGCGTCGCACTCTGAAAGGAAAACCCACATGTCCACTCGAGAACACCTGCTCACCATTGTCGAGCCGACACCCGGCGGCGACGCCACCCTCGAATTGGCCCACGACACCGTGGCCCGCGGCGGTACAGCAACTGTCGTGATGGTCATCACAGACCGCGTCCAGCGCGACATCCGAGCTTTTGCCGAGTCCGAAGAACTCGAATACGGACAAGCCGAGGCACTGGCGCTGGATCGGCTGCAGGACTACTGCCGGGCTCGGCTTGGCGGCACCGCCACGGTCGACACGTACTTCGGAACGCTCCGAAGTGACATCGTGAGGTACGTGACCTCAGAAACGACGGCGATCGCGTTGCCAACGCGCCTCGTCAGCGACCGGCTGATCGAGCGCCTCTCTGCCTACACCGGCAGGCCGGTGATCGTGACCCCGAGCTTGTCGGCTGCAGCGTGATCACCCGACCCAACGCCGAATCTGTTTCACGGGCGAATGTCTGGAGGGCACCCCTCCCCAATAGGTTCACGGCAGTGTGACCTGCACATCGCCGCGGAACGCAACCGGCGTACTCGGCCCGAAAGCGACGGCAGATTCGTGACACAGTCCACGTAACGATCCAACTGCGCGACGAGTCGACAGTGGATCTTTGCGGCGCTGGTCGAAGGCAACGGCGGACCGTAGGTGGCTGCTGTACGAGGATGACGATCGGCTTCCTGAGGCAACCGGGGGGTTCGGCCGCCCGCACAACCGACAATCTGCGCTCGACGGGAAAGGACGGTCAAGTGCGTCTTCGTCAGGTTTGGTGCCAGGCGGTTCGTGTCCGTCTGTGGTCCCGCTTCCCCGATGCAAAACCGACTGCGTTGCCTGCCGTCTCGGACTCGCAGCGGGTGAGCCGTGCCACGATGCCCCCGGAGCTCACGCGTGACCCACGAAGCGTTGGTGATCTGCCGAGGTACCGTGGTTGGCCGCGGTGCGGGCGACCGGACCGCCACCGTGAAACGGGTCACAGAGAGAGGCATGGTTTGGTCGCCGTTCCTGGATTGACAGAATCGAGAGCCAACCCGACGCTCCAGCGCCGGCCTCTGGCGGTGTCAGTCGCGGCTGTGATCGTGGTTCTCGTTGTCTGGAACGTGCTGTCCAACACGTTGCCACCCGGCGGCCAGCTGCCGATCAGCGTGATCGGCGCGGCCGGCCTCGTCCTGATCGCGCGACGCTCCGGACTCGAATGGTCCGACCTCGGTCTTGCCCGAAAGAACCTCGGAGACGGGGTGCGGGTCGGAGCGATCGCGGCCGGTGTCCTGGTGCTCGCACTGATCACGGCAGCGGCCATTCCCGACACCCGGACCGTGCTCGCCGACGGCCGCTTCGTCGGGATGGAGCTGCCTCGAGCTTTGTATGAGATGCTGGTCAGGATCCCGCTAGCAGTCGCCCTCACCGAGGAGATCGCCTTCCGAGGTGTGCTGCTAGGGATGCTCATGGTCCGAACCACTGCGCTACGAGCCGTCGTGATCTCATCGGTGATTTTCGGCCTGTGGCACTTGCTCCCCGGCATGTCGGCGCTCGAAACCGTCTCGGGGATCGTCGAGATGTCCTCGACCGGCGTCGAGATGGGCCTCGTCGCCGTTCAGGTGGTAGTGACGGGCCTCGCAGGTGTGGTCTTCAGTTGGCTGCGATTGCGCGGAGGTCACGTGGCGTCTTCGATCCTCGTTCATGCTCCACTCAACTCGGTGTCGTTTGCGATCGGGTGGCTCGCAGTTCAAAACACTTCGTTCTGAACTTCCTTCTGGACAACACCCGAGATCGCGCCAACGAGCGCAAGCAGGATCCCTCGGTGCCGATCCAGCTCGCATTCCGCGGGAGAGACAGGTGCGAGCCGTGAAGAACGACGAAGAGCGCTGATTCTGTCGACCCGGCTGCTGGCGCCCTACACGTACCCGTACGTCTCCGCTCGCTCGTCGAGGACGGCGATGACCTTGCTGCGTAGCTCGTCGAAGAACTCGGGGGTGTTGAAGTAGGGGAGTTTGCTGCCGCGGCCCGGCTGGTGGGCCTCGGCGGGGAGCGCATAGTCTTCCACCTCGTAGCCGACCCGGCGCTCGACCGTGTAGCCGCGTACCCAGGTGCGGTCGACCGCCCCTCGCAGGTCGTCCACGGACACCTCGAGCCCGGCCGCGATGCCGAGCGCCTCGGCGATCATCACCGGGTCGAGGGCAGCGAACTTGCACATCCCGGTCATGTCGTCCAGCATGAACATCGGGCCGCGGTTGGTGATGGCATCCACCCAATAGTCCATTCCCGTCTCCTTCTCGAGGATCACCAGGAGGAACGTCTTCATCGACATGTGGCCGCCCGCCAGCGCCCACGGATAACCCGGGTTGGAATGGGGCACGTACGCCGGGAACTCGACGCCTTTCGACTGCATGGCGAAGTCGAGCGACTTCGTGCGCATCGCAAACCGGAGCGCACCCTCACCCACCTCGGGCAGGCGGCCCTCGGCCACGGCGTGGATCGCAGCGATGATGGCGTCGTAGTCGCCGTACGAGAGGCCATCGGCGTACTGGTTGTCGGGGTTTCGCTGGTTCCACTCCATGATGTGGCCGAGGCTCACTCCCAACGAGATCGAGTCCATCGCCAGCTCATCGACCAGCGCCACGACGTCGAGCGCCTGGTCGACGTCGTACAGGCCCAGGTTCGACGACAGCAGGATGAACGGCTCGTAGTCGACCTTGGTGCGGAACGGCCCAGGCTCGCCGTTGGCGTCGTCGTAGACGTTCTTGTGGCACTTGATCCCGCACAGGTAGCAGCTCTCCGCCTTGATCTCGTACGGCCCCTTCTCCACCTCTTTGCGGGTCAGCGCTACACCCTGGTCGGTGCCGGTCGGGTTGAAGTTGTATTCGGGCAGCACGCCGTTCTCGTGCTGGAGCGGCACCTGGCGCCACGTGCCCCCGGCGCCGTCGTCGCGGTAGGCCCAGCTTCCCTTGCCGAGGTTGATCTCTTTGTTGATGTCTTTCAGACCGCGTGATCTGACCTTTGGGTTGGGCCCATCGGCGGCGATCGCATAGAGGTTCTTGGAGGCGAGCACCCCGCCATATCCGCCTCGGCCGCAGAAGCGGGCCTTCGGGTCCCCGGTCTTCAACTGGTTCTCGGTGGAGAGCGCGATCGAGGCGTAGCGCACGTTCTCGTAGTTCTGGGCAGCGGGGCCGATGACGGCGAAGTGGGCGTCCGGATACCGCTCGTGGAGTGTCAAGATCCGCTTGTTGACGTGCAGTTCGCCCAGGTCGGAGGCGTCGAGGAACTCGAAGTTCGCAGGGCCACCCGGACCCTCCGGGTCGTCCGACGGGGTGAGGTGGATCGTTCTGGGGGAGGAGGCCCGTCCGGTGAACACCACCTCGTCGATCCCCAGGCCGCGCAGCTTGGTGCCGAACTTGCCGCTTCCGGCGCTCCACATCAGCCCGGGCTTCCCGCTGCGGGACATCTTGAGCGGCGAATAGCCATGGAAATACGTGCGCAGACCCGTCATCACTCGCGTTCCGCTGAGCAGGCCCAGGTTCATGACGATCGGCGCCGCCGGGTCGTAGGCATCGTCGACTTCGACATCGGCCAACAGCTTGGTGGCTCGGGCGATTCCACCCAGCACGTCCTCCAGGTCCTCGCACTGGACCCGTTCGAAGCGCACCGTCTCGGTGGTGAGGTCAACGTGGTACCGGTTCACCGAGAAAGCGGCGGGCGGCTTCAAGGCGGACTCTGTGGTCTCGTTCTCTGTCTCGACTGGCATACCCGATTACCTCCGCTGGGCTGGTTCAGGACTGTAATGGATCGGGTCGCGACGGGGCTCGCAGCCGCCCGGTCGGAGCCCGATCTCAGCTTCATTACACTCCACACGCACCGGTGCCGGCTTCGTCGGTGGGCTCGACATCGGTTCAAGAGGCCCCCATCTGCAGAATGCATCGATGGTTCGAGGTTGCCGGCGGTAAAGGAGTTGCCGCCGGTGAGTACCTGTCCGACATGACGGCACACCTGCGCGATCGCCACTGTGTCATCGCCGACGGATCTATCGAGGTCTTCGAACCACTCTGCGTCCTGTCACCTGATGATTGACTTCGGCGACCTCGACGACTTCGAATCGTGGTGGAGTGGACTCGCATCGGCCGCCGAGTTCGGGAAGCTCCACGCAAACCAAACGTGGGTCCATCAGCGGCGAGCTTGATCCTCCCCACGATCAACATCACCGTGTTCGGCGAAGTGTCGGCCGACCGCATTCTCGACGCCATCCTCCCCTGAACTGACTACCGAACCAGGGGCCTCCAGCGCATATCGGCATTCGTGCCGCCTGGCAGAATGATGAAATCGGAGGAACTCAGAATGCGTTTGAAGTGGTTGACCCAGATCTTGTGAAGGGCTGGAAACGCGACGAATCGGCTCCCTTTGCGGGCTGGGACTTCTCCTATCTGGAGGACCGAACCCGGGAGGAGCGGGAGCCTTGGGACTATGTGAACCTCGCCAGGGACCTCGTCGCGGCGTCCGAATCCGTCCTGGATATGGGAACGGGCGGAGGAGAGCGTTTCGCCGCCTTGGCCCCCTTCTACGGACGCGCCGTCGCTCTCGAAGGGTTCGAGCCGAACGTCAGCGTCGCCTGCAACAGACTCCATCCACTCGGCGTGAGTGTTGTCGAGGCAGATGAGTCTTCAACTCTTCCCTTCGACAACGGTGAATTCGATCTGGTGCTCAATCGCCACAGCGCATTCTCGGCAGATGAGGTGCGACGCGTACTCAAACCCGGGGGCCGCTTCCTGACTCAACAGGTGGGTGGTGACGATCTCCACGACCTAGCTGAGTTGTTCGACTCTGGGCGCGATGTGGAGGCGTGGTCACTGACCGAAGCCGTAGAGGTCATCGAAAACTCTGGTCTGGTGGTGTCCCACCACGACGAGTGGAGGGGTGCCATCGAGTTCCTTGACGTCGGTGCCATCGCCTACCTACTCCGGGCAGTCCCATGGATCGTTGCCGACTTCAGTGTGGACAGGTACGAGCGCCAGCTTCATGCCCTACAGCGCCGTCTTGATATGGGCAAGCCGCTGAGATTCACGAGGACTTCTTTCATCGTCGAAGCCCACGCTCCGTCACTGTGAGGCCCACCCAGCGGCACATCGGAGTGCGGGTAGCGGTCGTGTCGGTCGGTCAGTGGTTGAGCAACGTCTTGATGACCGTTCTGACCTGGCTACGGATGTCTGGTCCTATGGCGCCGAGGGGTTGGACAAGCCGGTTTCGGTTGATCGAGCGGAACAGTTCGCATTGGATGTAGCTCGTGGCGTCGAGCCCGGTGTCGGCGTTGGCCTCGACCTCGACATGTAGCGATAGGCCGCGCCGGGCCGTCGTCAGCGGGACGACAATCACAAATGGAAACCCGGGACCGAACGTGTCAGGCGGACCAATGATCAACGCGGGCCGGTGCGCGGCCGGCTCACCGGGATAGGGATCACCGAAGTCCACGAGCCAGAGATCATCAACCGATGCCATCAGACACCAATGTGGCGTCCGCCTCGGCAAGGTAGGCCTGCCATGCCTCAGGGTCCTCTCGTAGTTCGGCGAGCTCGGCGGCTACCTGATGGGCGAAGCGTTGGCGTCGGAGCGCCTCGGCGGCGTCGCGAACCGTCTCGATGAGTGATGCCCCGGTCGCTTGGCTCAACGCGAGGAGGCGGGCGTGGGTCTCGGTGTCCACTCGGATCGTTGTCGTTCCCATCGTTCTAGTCTACATAGTGCATGCGATCGGTCTACATCTTCGTTCCGCATCCGGCGACCACGCCAACACCGAATACGGTGCCATATCGCACATGCTGCAGAGTGTTCGGGATCGGCACAAGTAGGCGGGGGAGGAGGGACCCCGGTCATTCGGTGAAGCCGAGATCGGCGAGCCGTCGGCGTACTGCAGGATCGGCGAGGAGCCGTCGCATGGTCGCCACGGCCGGGTGGTCCCAGCGGTCCTGGCGCACGGCCACGTCATATCGTTCGTCCGCCACGAACCGGAACTCGAGCCCGGCTCTGGCGGCGATGGTGTCGAGGGTCATTCCCCAGTCCGACCGGCCCTGCTCGACCGCCGCCGCCACTGCGTGGTGGGTCTTCGCCTGGTGCAAGTAGCCGTCTGGCTTCTCGCCGGCCAACACGCCGTCGATGAGGATGCGGGTGCCGCTTCCGGGGTTGCGGTTGATCATCCGTCGTTCCAACAGCATTGCGAGGAAGCTCTTCTCCTCGGAGAGCACGGCGGCCAGCGGGTCGTCGGGGCGGAAGGCGATCCCCTGGCGGCGCCCGTAGCCGCGGATCAGGCGGACGCCGTCCGGCAGGAACGCCGTGTTGTACTCCCCGGTCCCCTCATCGAGGAGGTGGACGCCGGCGACGTCGCCCTCGCCGCGGGCCAGCGCAGCGATGCCGGCAGTCGAGCCCACCGGAATCGACTTCACCCGGAACCCCTCGGCTGCAACGAGACCGAGCACCTCGTCGAGGCCGATGCAGTGGCTGCCGATGGCCACCAGGTCTGCCGGGCGCAGATCAGGGTCGATGAGCCGCACCTCGACCTCGGTCCCATCCTCAACGTATTCGTGGTTGGCGGGGATGCGGATGAAGCCGTCGGCGCGGGCGAAGGCGGTGACGCTCCCCGAACCGGCCCCCAGCGGATACGCAGCCAGGCCCGATTCACCCGCCACCAGGTCCACCAACGTGTATTCGGTGCGTCCGGGCACCGACGTGATCCGCAGCGGCGCCTCGGCGCGCACCGTGCGGACTGCTCCGGCAGACAGTCCGGCCAGTCGGCGAAGCAGCGGGGCGACGAACTCGTGAAAGGTGAACACCGCCGAAGTGGGGAACCCCGGAAGCACCACGATCGGTGTGGCGTCGACCACGGCCAGCAGGACCGGCTTGCCCGGCTTGAGCGCCACGCCGTGCACCACCACGCCCGGCGATTCGGGGGACCGTTCGGCCAGGCTGTGGACCACGGTGGCGTTGATGTCGCCCTCGCCCTTGGAGGTTCCCCCCGAGAGCAGCACGATGTCCACCGCGTCAGGCCCGGACAGCAGGGGAGCGACGGTGGCGTCCAGCAGTCGCTCGTCGTCTGGAACGACTCCGCACCCAATCGGCTCACACCCCAACTCGGTGACCGAGTCGAGCAGCATTCTCTGGTTGGAGTCGTACACCTGTCCCACGCCGAGCGGCTGGCCAGGGGGCACGATCTCGTCGCCGGTCGACACGACGGCGACCCGCGGCCGGACGACCACTTCGACCCGGTCCACACCCACCGAGGCCAGGACCGTCGTCTCCCGGGCAGTGAGCCGGGTGCCGCGACGCATCACCACCTCGCCGCGTCCGATGTCCGATCCGGCGAAGGTGATGTTGCCGCCTGGAACGGCGGGCCTCGACACCCGGATCCCGTCCGAGTGGGGTTCGGTGTGCTCGACCATCACCACCGCGTCGGCGCCACGGGGAACCACCCCGCCGGTGGCGATCGGCACCGCCGTGCCCGGCGCCACCTCGAATCCGGCCGGCGGGGCGTGACCGGCGGCCAGCGCCAGGTCGGCGACTGCCAGGCCCACCGGCTCCAGCTCCTCCGCCCCGAACGTGTCGGCGGCCCGTACGGCGAACCCGTCCATGTTGGAGCGATCGAAGGCGGGCACGTCCACGACGGCAGTGACGTCGGCGGCCAACACCCGATGGAGGGCGCCATCGAGCGGCACGAGCTCGACGCGCGCCTGCAGGTGGGCACACGCCTCATCGAACCGGCGGTGGGCCTCGCCCTCCTCGAGGACGTCGAGGAACTGCCTCTGTTTCACGGCAGGGCTCCGGCGTCGTACAGATGTACCTCGATCTCGGTCCCCTCCGGGTACCCCTCGAGACCCGAAGGAATGATCACGAACCCGGTCGCACGAGTCACCGACGACAGGACCGACGCACCCGACACCGCCAGCGGCTCGACCATCCCGTCGCGCACCACCACCCGGGCGTAGTCGGTGCGGCCGATCTGAGAGACGATGCGGGTGCGGAGTGGCAGCCTCACCACCCGATACGGCCAGGAGGGTGACAATCCGGTCAAGGTGCGGATCACCGGACCGGCGAAGAAGTCGTAGGCCACCAGACACGAAACCGGGTTGCCAGGGAGCAGCAGCACCGGCGTCCCGCCGATTCGTCCCACCCCGCTGGGTGACGAGGGGCGCATCGCCACCCCGTGAACCGCCAGCTCGCCCAGTTCCGCGACCAGCAGCGGAACCCGGTCCTCGGTTCCCACCGAGGCGGCGCCTGCGGTCACGATCACGTCGGCGCCGGGTGCTGCCAGCGCCGCCCGCATTCGACCGGCGTCGTCTGGGAGACGAATGACCTCGGGAACGCCGCCATCCCGTTCGATCAGCGCCGACAGCATCGGCGAATTGGAGTCGACGATCTTCGAACCGGCGGGCGTGCTGCCGGGCGCCAGCAGCTCGTCGCCGGAGACGACGATCCGAACCAACGGCCGCCGGTGCACCTGCACCGGGTCGTGACCGATCGACGACAACAACCCCACGTCTTGGGGAAGCAGACGCCGACTCGCGGTGAGCACGGTGGTGCCTGGATCGATGTCCTCGCCGACCCGTCCGACGTTGCGACTCGGCGCAACCCCGGCTCGCACAGCGAGCTTCCCGTCGACCTCGTCGGTGTCCTCGGCCCGCACCACGGCGTCGGCGTCGTCGGGGACTGGCGCCCCGGTCATGATGCGGACTGCCCGGCCGGCGCCCACCGATGCGTCCAGGCCGGCACCCGGCATCGACTGGCCGGAGATCTCCAAGAGGATCGGGTCGTAGGTCGAGGCGCCATGAGTGTCGTCTGCCTGAACCGCATACCCGTCCATCGTGGCGCGTCGGAACGGCGGCACCGCCACTTCGCTCACGACGTCGGAGGCGAGCACGCGACCAGCGCACTCGGTGACGAGAACGGCTTCCGGCTCCAGCGGCTCAACGCCGTCCAAGGCGGCAGCCAATGCCTCCTCGACGGTGGACCGCTCACGAAAGCCCCGCATTCGCACGTCGTCCGAGCCTCCCGCGATCGCCACGAGCACGTCGATCTCGTCACCCGGCTCCACCGGGGTTGTGTCCAGATCGTCTGCGGGCACCTCGGTCTCACGGACGAACAGGTGCAGATGGCCGTGGAGCCGCTCGTCGTCGTCGAACAAGCGGATGCGGGTGTCGGGGTGAGCGACGACGAGTGCATCCAGCACCTCCCGCACGGTGGAACCGTCGAGCTCGACGACTTCCTGACCCTCGGTGTACCGGCGGAGTAGGTCGGGGAGGCGAACCGTCACCACGAGCCGCGCCGCACCTTTCCAGTCCGAAGATGGAAACGGGCTATCACGGCCCGACCGGTGCGCCACAGGCCCCAGCCCAGGAGTCCACCGACGGCGCCGAAGGCGACGTGGTTGACCAGCGCGCTCGACAGGCCATACAGCTCGACGTTACGTACGGTGCCGGAGAGCCAGACGTTGGCGAGCACGAACACGAACTTCGCCACATGGACGAGCAGACCGGCCGTCGTTGCGCCGAAGATGCCGCTACCGGTCAGTCGGCGCAGAACGGGGAGGTCCAGCAGTGCCGCAACAGACCCATACAGCGCCACGTTGTAGCCGAGCGAGTGGCCGAGCCCCACGGGGACCGACCAGAGACCCATCGAGACACCGGCCACGGCGGCCATGCCCACGCGGCGGTTGACGAGCCGTCCGGAGATCAACACCGCGATCCACCCGACGCCGGCGTGACCGGGGATGCCCAGGTGGAAGTCCAGGTGCTTCTTGGCGAGTGCGCCCACCAGGCCGATCACGACGGCGAGGCCGAGGTCGCGGACCAGGCGTCGCCTACCGGTGACCGCCCTTGTGGGGGCGTACGTCTGCATTGACCCAGGCTCCTTCCACGTGTCGAGCGACGACGGCCGGCCGGCCGTGAAGAAGCCGTGGCCGCAGCCAGTCACCGACATCGATGATAACCCCACCCTCCAGACCGGTTCCGGTGGCCTCGTCGACCACCTGCTGGATGGCGGTGCGGTCGACGAGCTCGGCCACGGTGATCGGGCCGGACACGTCGCGGATCCCCGGCAACCCCACGAACCGTCCGTCGTTGCCGTCGGCTCGCAGGGCCGCCCCGCTCAGAGCGCCGATCACCCCGTCCTCGGTGCCACCCAGACCCACCAGCGGGATGTTCTCGTCAGCAGCGAGCCGGACCGCCGCGGATCGGGTGACCAGTCCACGCTGGGCTGCCCGGGCGAACTCGAGAATGGCGTCGGGGGGCGCCTCGGTCAGTAACGCCACCCCCGGATCCGAACCGGGGATCGATTCGCGTGTGACGATGGTCGCCACCGCCTCGAGAAGTTCGTGCGGGGTCAGCTCGGCGAAGAAGACGATGGCTGCCGACGAGTTCCGCGAGGTCTTGGGCACGCCCGGTCCTTGGTAGAACTGGTGTCGGGTGACGCCCAAGCTGTCGGCCACATCTGCGAGTTCGTCGACCATGCGGCGGGCGAGGCCACCCGTCCCGCCGATGCCGGGCATGTCGGTGTCATCGATGCCGACGACGCAGAGCTCACGGGATGCGGATCTCACCGACGTCCCGTACCCACTGCTGGCGGGCGAGAGCCTCGGCGGCCAGCTTGAGCGTCCCACGGTTGGTGACGTCGAGTATCCAACTCTCGTCGGTCTCTTCCGCAGTGATGTCAAGACCGACCTCGAAGGTGCGTCCCTCGCCCATGCCGATCACCTCGGCGGTCTGCCAGCCCTCCACCCCGGAGGCCTCGAGCACATCGAGCAGGCGGGGACCGTTCTGGGTGTCGCCGCCGATGTCCACCTCGGCGAACGCAACGGACTCCTCGAGGGCGGCCAGCGTCCAGTCGGCGGCCAGCACGTCACCGACGATCACCCGAAGCACGACGTCGCCTGCCGGTGGATCGAGGCTCGGAGC
>JAHEIN010000245.1 GCA_024639335.1 bacterium
CGCCGAGTTGGATCAACTGTTCGGTGGTGTCCCAGACGGTCTTGTTGTCGTACCGGCGATCGACCGGCGCAGGCAGCCCGGCACCCCGATCATCCATCTCGACACCGGCAAAGGTGAATACTCCAAAGCGCATGGCGCGAGAGTACCCGGCCAGCGCTACGCAGGTGTTTCGGCAAGCGGTATGCGGTATGCGCTCTGCGGTATGCGCTCTCCGCTCTGCGCCTCCGCAAGGCACGACCAGTCTCAACTCCTGCGGATCGCCTGTTTGAAGTTGTGAATCTGTCGCCGCAAGTGCTCGACATCATCGACCAGCTTCGTTGCCTGGGCATCGTCGAGCATTCCGAGAGCACTCGCTGTGACGATCTGGCTCTCACACTCGCTTGCCGAACCCGTTGCAATCGTGAGGAACCTCGCCATGTCTGCGTCAGTGTCGCGGCCGCAGCCTTCGGCGATGTTCGATGCGATCGACACCGCTGCTCTACGAAGCTGCTGAGTCAATCCGAATCGCTCATCGATAGGGAACTCCGCTGTCACTGCGCATACGTCACGGATGAAGGCCTGGGCCGAACGCCACGCTCTGAGACTTCGGAAGTCGCGCATCGGTGCAATGTGCCAGGCTCCGGGCTTCGAGACCAGGGGGTCTTCTCAGGCGCATACCGCATTGCGCATAACGCATACCCGTGGCTTGTCCGGCGGACAGCGCTAGGGCACGTACCGCACCACACCGTCGTTCGCGTCCTTCACCCCGTGCTGGCACTGCGGCACGGCGATGAAAGCATCGATGAGCTCCGTGTCCGCGTACGTCGCCAACTCGGGTTTGGCAACGTCGATCACCTTCTCCATGTCGAGAAAGATGGCGGGAACGATCTCGCCGTATGCGGGTGCGTCGGACCTCGAGTACTCACGGTCTACTCGATCGACCGACATGTCCAGGATGGAGTTCGAGTGCTCGAGTCCTGCGCGGACGTCGGGAGTGAGCCGACTCAGCGGATCCACGTCGCCAAGCGACAGGACGGTTGCATCGAGCTGGGCATTGAGCTCCCGGATCCTGTCGAACGCCCGTAGATACAACGCCTGGCGGGCGAGTGCGTCATCCTCTCGACGCGCTTCGTAGGACATCGAGTTCATCGTGGCGCCGACGTTCTTCTGCCACTCCCACATGATCGGGCAGAGTTGCTCGGCCGCAGCGAGGTAGACCGGATCGACGGGGTCCACAGCCACTTCCTCCGCGACCGTTGTGCAGGCCGAAGCGAAGAGTGCGATTGCAACGAGGGCAGCGATGGTCCTCATGGCGATGAGGGTACGCAACGGAGCGAGATACCGACACTGTTGGCCCCTCGTTCGTGGCCCGCGGCGCGGGTTGCGGTCTCGTTGGGGGTGAGTGTGTTCTTGTGTCAGCGCGTTGTCTGCGGGCGCGGATGTCTGCGGTCATCTCGAGATGGCTCTGACACAAGAACGGTCCTCCACTTGCGCCTGGTTGGGGTCGCTGCCGCCGGGCCCAACCCGCGGTGCGCTCTGTTCTTGGGTCGTCACTGGGGCGGGTGCTCCGTCCAGAGCGTTGGGTCGTCAACTCCGCCGACCCAAGAACATCGCCAGGAACGGCGCCCGACTCCAACGGCCGCGTGTCACGCAGAGGCGTGTGACGTGTGACGTGTGACGTGGCGCGCACGAGAAAGAGGGCCGGCCCGAAGGCCGGCCCTCTCGATGACTCTACGAGTCGGTTCGCTCAGGAAGCGAAGACATACTCGTCGAGGTCGGTGTTGGGGGTGCCGCCACCGTCGTAGGTCGCGATGCGGAAGCTGGCCGCTGCCGGCTCACCTGCATCCACGAACTCGTACGGGCCGCCCTGACCGTCATAGTCGGGGTCGCCCCCGGCTTCGACGATCTCCTTGCACTCGGCGAAGCTGGTGCACGTCTCGCCGTCCTTGGTGACGCCGTTGATCTCTCCGGCGATGGCGACCGGATCGTCCGTGCCTGCCACGAGAGCGGCGAGGGCAACGATGATGATCGAGTCGTAGGTCTCTGCGCCGTAGGCGAACACGCCACCGACGCCGCCTTCGTACGCACCGTCGAGACGTTCCGTGAAGTCGGCGATCGACGACAGGTCGACCGAGGGCTCGGTGCCCTTCATGCCGGCGATGATCGAAGGATCTGCCAGCTCGGCGCCGATACCACCGATGTTGCCGTCCACACCCCAGACGTTCTTGTCACTCGTTGGGCCAACGCCCCGCTCGTGCATGGTGGTCAGGATGTTGGCCGACTCGGCGAAACCGATGACCACGATGCCGTCGGGATCGGCGGCCACGACGGCCTCGACCTCGGCATCGAAGTTCTCGGTGTCCACGGCATAGGCCGTGAACGGCTCGACGACACCACCGGCTGCCTCGAAGTTCTCCTTGAAGGCATCTGCGAGACCCTGTCCGTAGGACTCCTGGCGATACAGAAGGGCAACGGTCTCGTTGCCTTCTGCGAGGACCTGGTCTGCGAGGACCTTGCCCTGCAGCAGGTCGGACGGAGCCGTACGGAAGTACAGGCCGCCGTCGTCATAGGTGGTGAAGTCGGGCGAAGTGTTCGCCGGGCTGAAGTGGATGACGCCTGCGCCCGTGATCTTGTCGATCACGAGCTTGGACACGGCGGACGAAGCCGCACCGTGGATCGAGTCGACGCCCTCAGCGAGCAGTCGATCGACCTCGGGGTTGGCGATGTCCTGGTTGGTGTCGCCGGAGTCACCCTCGACGAGTCGGACGTCGGTTCCGAAGACGCCGCCTGCGGCGTTGATGTCTTCGGCTGCGAGACGGGCTCCTGCGACCTCGGGTGGGCCGAGGAACGCCAGGTCGCCCGTGACGGGTAGCAGCGTTCCGATGGTCAGTACGCCGTCGCCTCCCACTTCACCCATGGGCGCTTCGGTCTCTTCCGTCATCGCCTCGGTCGTGGTGGTTTCTTCCATTGCTTCTGTGGTGGTCGTGTCCGCTGCTGCCTCGGTCGTGTCGGCCGCTTCGTCGCCATCGCCGCAAGCGGCGAGAACGAGAGCGAAGACCGAGAACAGGGCTACGAACCGCAACCAACTGTTGTTGCGCATGTAGTTACCTTTCCTCCTGATGGGAGCCCGGGACGGATCGCTCCTCCCAGGCGGTGGAGACGATAGACACGTAACGGGGCTATAAACAAGCCGCAGCGGGTCAGTCGGCGGTCCTGACCCAGGCCAGTCGGAGTTCACGCACCGCGATGTCGCTCTTCTCGAGGCGGACTTCCACCGTCTCGATGTTCTCTGCTTTGTCCTCCCATTCGGCAGTGATGTCGAGGATGTCGTCGGCGAGATCAGCCTCGAGTTCGGCGATGTCGTCGGCTTTGTCCGCCACCTTGGCTTCCG
>JAHEIN010000083.1 GCA_024639335.1 bacterium
CACTGGGCCTCTGAAACGGCGAAATCCCCTGCAAAACACAGGGGATTTCGAAACGGACTCGCCTCTGGCGAGTACGCGTGGAGCTGAGGGGATTTGAACCCCTGACCCCTTGCATGCCATGCAAGTGCTCTGCCAGGCTGAGCTACAGCCCCAGTGGGGAATCGGCAGTGTATTCGATGTGCGGCTCGGCGGGCAATTCCGAGATCGTCAGCTCTCGCTGTGAACCGACGGCTCCCAGGCGAGTCGAGGAGCATCGCCCCAGAGTCGCTCCAGACCGTAGAAGTCCCTGGGCTCCGGTTGAAAGACGTGCACGACGAAGTCGCCGTAGTCGAGGAGCACCCATTCGGCATCAGAGCCTCCCTCCGTGCGAAGTGGGCGGCGTCCGTGTTCTTTGAGCTTCTCATCGACCGCGTCGGCGAGTGTCCTGACGTGCGGTCTCGAGTTCCCGGTGACGATGAGAAAGACTTCGGTGATCGAGAGCAAATCGCCTACATCCAGCAGCGAGATCTCCGTGCCCTTCTTGTCGTCGAGCGCGTCCGCTGCAATGCGAACGAAGTCTGAGGTATGGGTGTGTTGTGAGACGGTGCCCTCCCGAGGCATTGCTTGTCCGGAGACAGATTACCCCCGAGTCGCCGATATCAACCTGTGAAGTCCTGTCCATACAGGCGATTCGACACGATGTACTCCCAGACCGACTCGCGCACCATGAAGCGAATCGAGCCGCCGACAGCAGCCCGAGCCCGAAGTTGCGTTCCGCTCACCGGTAGCAGCGGCATGTCGAGCCAATCGACGGTTCCGATCGAGGCTTCGACCGCGGTCCGACCGGTGCCCGGGCGTTCGGCGACGGCCACCGACACCCGATCGAGCAGTTCGTCCGCTTCGTGCCAGCTCGGAATCCCTGCAGCGGCATCGGACCCGAGGATCAGCGTCGTCTCGTCTTCGTCCGGGAACGAGCGGACCGTGTCGATCGTGTAGGTCCAGCCATCCCGGTTGACCTCACGATCGTCAGCCTCGAAATACTCGACATCGGCGACGGCACGTTGAGTCATCAGCCAGCGATGGCGGGCGGCAGTCACCCCGTCATCGGCCTTCTGCCAGGGAGCACCGGCGGGAACAAACGTGATCACATCCACGTCAAGAGTCCGAAAGGCGGCCTCCCCGGCGACCAGATGGGCGAGGTGGGGTGGATCGAACGTTCCTCCGAGCAGCGCACGCCTGACCACAACGGAAGATGCTACCGATCGGGGACCAGCCTGATCGTTCCACTCCGACAATTCAGGTATGCAAGCGGATCGACGTAGGACCCGCCCACCCGAACCGACATGTGGAGTGCCTCTTCACCGTGAGCGCGCCCCGACCGGCCGATCACCGACCCGGCGCTCACCGAGTCACCGACGGAGACATCGACCGACGAGAGATACGACAAGGAGATGCGGATGCGCTCTTCCACGAGAACGGTCACCGAACGCATACCTGCCACCTGTCCAGCGAAGGTCACGCGACCACGCGCGGGTGCCACGACCTCAGTCCCAGCCTCTGAGCGGATGTCGATCCCCCAATGACCTTCGAACCTCTCACCCGGCTCGAAGCCCGCAACCACCACACCCGAGGCGGGTGGGAGCATCAGGCAAAGCGAGAGCAGAGTCGCAAGGAACACGGCAACAACGTACGCAATCGACACGCCGCCTGGAACCCCTACGGTTCAGGTGAACCCTGGGTGAAATCACGCCCCGCCAATGCAGGCTGATTCTCGGCCCGACTAGCTTGGAAACGAACCAGAAGAAGGACCCAACATGAGCAAGACCCGCATCGGTCTCATGGGATTCGGGCGCATCGGAAAGAACGTATTCCGGATGCTGACTGACCACCCCGACCTCGAGGTAGCCGTGATCGCCGACATCGATGACCCGGCTGGACTGACGTATCTATTGAGGTACGACTCGATCTATGGCCGCTTCCCCAAGCCGATCGAACTCGAAGGAGACAGCCTCTTCCTCGACGGCCGCAGGATCCCGTTCATCGACGCACGGGAGCCCGGTGATGCGGACTGGTCGGCTTACGGCGTCGACATCGTCGTGCAGGCGACCGGCAAGTACCGTACGGCAGCCCATCTGCAGAGACATCTCGATGCGGGTGCCAAGAAGGTGATCATGACCTCGACGCCTGACTCCGGCGACACCACGCCGCTCCTCCTGCGCGGTATCAACGACGACATCCTCACGGATTCCACGTCGATGATCGCACTGGGCTCCAACACGTCCAACGCACTGGCACCGGTCCTTCAGGTCCTCGACTCGTCCTTCGGGATCGACAAGGCGATGTTCACGACGGTGCACGCCATGACGAATTCGTTGCGGCTCGCCGACGTCCCGACGGAAGGATTCCGCCAGAGTCGAGCAGCGGGCGAGAACATCATCCCGGGCCCCACCAACTCGGCGGACATTCTCATCGGTGTGATGCCCGAGTTCGCCGGCAAGTTGACCGGGCAGGCACTCAACGTGCCGGTCGCAGACGGATCAACGGTTGATCTGGTCGCCTGGGTCTCTACGCCAACATCGGCCGAACAGGTGAACGCCGCAATGAGGAGCGCCGCGCAGGGTGTCTACGCAGGCATTCTCGAGTACAACACCGATCCGATCGTGTCATCCGACGTCCGGATGGACACCGAATCGGGGGTCTTCGACAGCCTGGCGACGATGGTCATGAACGGGACGTTCGTGAAGACCATCACCTGGTACAACAACGGTTGGGGTTACACCGCCCGCGTTCTCGAGGTTGCCCAGACGATGGCAGCCTCTCTGGAAGGAGTCTCAGCATGACGACGAAGGTCGCAATCAACGGCTTTGGCCGAATCGGCCGGAACATCTTCCGGATCATTCTCAAGCGCGACAACCCCGACATCGAGGTCGTGGCGATCAACGACCTCGCAGATGACGATGTGCTCGCGTACCTCCTCGAGTACGACTCGGTGATGGGGGTGCTCGATGTGGAGCCCAGTGTCACCGACGGCGTCATGACCGTGGGTCGGCACTCGGTCAAGATGCTCATGGAACGCAATCCAGCCGAGCTCCCCTGGGATGAGCTCGGTGTCGACGTGGTCATCGAGGCAACCGGCGTGTTCCGCGAACGGGACAAGATCCAGCAGCACATCGACGCAGGCGCCAAACGGGTGATCCTCACGGTGCCGCCGAAGGGATCGGTCGACGAGATGGTGGTGCTCGGGGTCAACGACCAGGACCTCGATGAGGGCGACATCATCGTGTCGAACGCGTCGTGCACCACGAATTGCCTTGCGCCATTGGCCAAGGTGCTCGACGAGGCCTTCGGGATCGAGCGGGGGATCATGACAACGGTCCACGCCTACACGAACGACCAGCGGCTCGCCGACGTCCCCCACAAGGACCTCCGTCGCTCCCGTGCCGCCACCGAGAACATCATCCCGACGACCACCGGCGCTGCGGCAGCCGTCGGAAAGGTGCTACCCAATCTCGATGGGAAGCTCGACGGGATGGCGATGCGCGTCCCGGTACCTGACGGGTCCACCGTGGACCTGGTGCTCGAACTCGGCACAAATGTGACTGTCGAAGAGGTGAACGCAGCCGTCAAGGCGGCGGCCGACGGTCCCCTCAAGGGAATCCTCCAGTACTCGGAGGATCCGCTGGTCTCAACCGACATCATCGGCAACCCCCATTCGTCGATCTTCGACGCTGATTCCACCCAGGTCCTCGGGGGCAACATGGTGAAGGTGCTCAGCTGGTACGACAACGAATGGGGCTACTCGAACCGGGTCGTCGACCTGGTCTCACGGATGGCAGAGCTGATCGAAGCCTGAAGACTCGGGTCGGTTGACCGCCCCATATCGGAGTCAACCGACCCGAGAACGCAATCATCTTCTGGCCCGCAGAATGGTGAGGGGGATGACACCCAGCACGCAGCCGGCGATGACGATGGTCGGCAGCGGAGGCACCACCGTCGCCCCGAGCCCGGGATCCAGAAGTGTGTTCTGACTCGGCTCGGCTGCGATCAACCACCGACCAACAGCAGGGTTTGCGTGAGCGCACCAGCTGCGGCCATGGGTCCCACGACTCAAGACAAAAGGACCGCCACCCCGTGCAGCGGTCCTCGATCGTTGGTCGGTGAATCCGATCAGGCGATCAGATCCAGCACCGTCTGTCGGAAGTCATTCGGCTGGAAAGGCTTGGTCACGAAAGCGTCCGCCCCGCCCTCGTCTGCTCTGCGACGGGATTCCTCCTCGGCATGCGCCGTGAGAACGACCACGGGCAGCGATCGGGTGCCATCTTCGTTGCGGATGTGGTCGAGCACCTGCCAACCATCCATGCCGGGAAGGCCGATGTCGAGCACGAGAAGATCGGGAGACTCGGACCGAACGGCATCGAGGCCGCTGGGCCCGTCTTCGCGCATCAGAATCTCCAGGTCCGCAGCGCGCAGGCACACCTCGATGAGCCGACGGATCACGGCTGAGTCTTCGATCACGAGAATTCTTTGTCCCACGGTCTTCCTCTCGTCAATTCACGGGGTGTAGTTGAGGATATTTTTCGAAGCCGTGCGTTTTCCCCGGCCAGAAGCGGGAGTCACTGCGCGTTTCCGAATTGTATGTCGTTCGACTGCGATGGACTCGACAAAGCTCTCGAGCTGCCGGAGGTTACGAACCTCGAACACCTCGTCACAGTATCGGGCGTATCGGCTCATCACCGAGTCACCGCTGTCCCAATAACTCGTCGGCTCAGGATTGAGCCAATAAAGCGATTTCGCGGATGCCGAGATTTCGGCGAGGTAGGCCTCGCGTGGTTCCCGATAGTTGTTTCGGGCGTCTCCGGTGATGATGACCGTCGATCTCGGAGTGATCTCACGACCGTATTTCTCGCTGAACTGCGCAAAGGCGTGGCCGTAGTCGCTGTGACCGTCCAGCCAAACCACATCGGCTTCGGTCGAGATCCTCACGAGCGCCTCTTTGAAATCGGAGCCCGGCTTCAGGAAGTCGGTCACCTCGTCGACTGCATCGACGAACACGAAAGCCCTGAGCTTCGAGAACTGCGACGCCATCGCATACGTGAACTGAAGGGTGAAGCGAGCGAAGGTCGCCATCGACCCTGAGATGTCGCAGATGAGGAAGAGCTCGGGTTTGTGTGGCCGCTTGTTCCGGAACTTGGGCTCGAGAGGCACACCGCCGGTCGCGAGCGACGTCCGCACGGTCTTGCGGAAGTCCAACCTCCCGCGATTCTGATTGCGCCGCTTCTGAGCGAGCCGCGCCGCGAGTTTCCGGGTCAGGGGCCCGACAATCTCTTCGATGGCGGCGAGATCCGACCGCGTGGCGTGCATCAGATCGAGTTCCTCGGTGAGCGGTTTCCGCAGGGTCTGAGCGACCGCCTCGTGGCCGCGGTCTTCGACGAGCCTCCGCCGGATCTCCTCCTCCAGCTCGCTCCGCAGTCGTTCGATCCGCTCAGACACCTCTTCGGTGATCAGGCGCTTCTCGAGATCGTCGACGTCTGGTTGCTCGGCCAGCATCGCCTCGAGCAGACGCTCTTCGAGTGTGTCGATGTCGAGCTGACGGAGCGTCCTGTAGAGGTAATACGTGCCCCCAACCGGTCGACCCGGTTCCATCCCGGCGAGCTGATCCACCGCATCTCGAGCAGACTGACGGAGACGGGAGAAATCCTGCTGAGCCATTGCGTCGAAGAGCGACTCGATCAGCTCCTCGAGATCCATCGACGATCCCCCGCCGGACCCGTCCGACGAAGCCGAGCCGTCGGAGTTCCCGGCGAGATCGGAGTTGGAGACTTCGTCGGGCTCGAACGCAAGCAGCCGGCTCCGATCGGCGAAGAAGACCTCGAAAGCGGTCTCGAAGGCCGGCTCGTGGCGGCTGTTCTTGATGAGCGTGGCCCGGAGAGTCTCCTTGAACGCGCCCCGATCACCGAGATCGACGACTCCCACGGCGTTCATCGCATCGATCGCCTCGACCATCGACACCGGCACGCCGACCGCTCGCAGCTCCTCGACGAAGGCCGTCATCAGCGAGAGCATCGTGTCACTCCGATGTCGCGAACTCCTTCAGCGCACGGTCGATGTCGGTCTGGTACTTGAGGAACACATGCACCGTGTCTGCGACGACGTCGCTGTCGATGTGCTCGATACCGAGCGCGAGGAGTGTCCGTGCCCAGTCGATCGTCTCCGACACCGACGGCGACTTCTTCAGGTCCATCGCCCTCACCGAGCGCGCCACCCTTGCGATCTCATCGGCGAGTTTCGCCGGCAGATCCGGTACCCGCGCCATCAGAATCTCGCGCTCGCGCTCTGGAGTGGGATAGTCGATGTGGAGGAAGAGACAACGCCGCTTCAACGCTTCAGACAGCTCGCGAGTGTTGTTCGAGGTCAACAGCACCATCGGCTGGGTCCTGGCCGCAACGGTGCCCAGCTCGGGAATCGACACCTGGAAGTCGGAAAGCACCTCCAGCAGGAGCGCCTCGGTCTCCATCTCGACCCGGTCGATCTCATCGACCAGCAACACAACAGGCTTCTCGGAGCGAATTGCCTGAAGGAGCGGTCTTGCGAGGAGGAAGTCCTCCGAGAAGATGTCCCCGGAGATCTCGGCCCAGTCGGCGCCTTCGTCCGCCTGGATCCGCAGCAGCTGCTTCTTGTAGTTCCATTCGTACAGGGCACGGGATTCGTCGAGGCCCTCGTAGCACTGCAGTCGGATCAGTTCGCGCCCAGTGATCAGCGCAAGTGACTTCGCCAACTCGGTCTTGCCGACACCGGCGGGACCTTCCACCAGGATCGGCTTGCCGAGGGCATCGGCCAGGTATGCGACCTGCGAGATCCGGTCGTCCGGCAAATAGTCCACGGAACGCAAAGCGGTCGCGAACGCAGCCGGAGATTCGAGCTGGGACATGGAAGAAGGCTCCCGGAGTGGTGAGGCTTCGCCAGTCTACCCGGCGACCACTGCGGGCAGAGACGGCGAATACCTGCCGCTGCACGCCTCCGGCGTATCCTGCTCGGAGTGAAGGAAACCCGATGCGAATCGTGATCGTCGGAGCCGGCGCAGTCGGTTCCTATCTCGCAGAACGACTGTCCGCCGAGGGCCAAGACGTCGTCATCATCGAAGACAACGAAGACCTGGCTGCCGACCTCCAGGACCGCATCGACGCGCTCGTCATCACCGGGAATGGAGCGAGCCCGACGGTCCTCCAAGAAGCCGGCGTCGACCGGGCCGACCTTCTCATCGCCGTATCCAACTCGGACGGCGCCAACGTGCTGGCCTGCCACGTCGCAGCCGACCTCGGCGTCAAGAGAACCGTGGCACGGGTCGAGGACTCGGACATGCGTGAGGGAGTGGCGGGCCTCGAGGTGGACTTCGTGATCGACCCCGGCGAGGCTGCAGCGCTCGAACTCGGTGCGCTGGTTCGACAGTCCGGCGTCTCTGAGCTCGTGGAGTTCGGCGCCGGAACACTCACGCTGGTCGGCGCCACCGTTCCGCCCGGCTCTCCGGTGGTATCGAGACCGCTGAGCGAGCTCCGCAGCATCCGTTCCGATTTCGACTGGGTGGTCGCCGCGCTCGTGCGGCACGGCGAAACGATCGTCGCTCACGGTGACACGGTCATCGAGAGCGGCGACCACGTGTTGGTCATGGTCAACTCCGCGGACGTCGAAGGGGCGATCGGTCTTCTCGGGGTCCGCCACCACGTCATCGAGCGGGTAGTGATCCTCGGCGCCACGCGGCTCGCCGAGCTGACCGCAGCACACCTGACGGGTGAAGGGTACGAGGTCATCGTCATGGACGAAGACCCTGCCAAATGCAGGAAGCTCGCCGAACATCAAGCGAGAACCCTCGTGATCTGCGACGACCCCAGGAATCCCGAATCACTGAAGTCACTCAACCTCGACGATCGCGACGCCGTGCTCGCGCTCACCGGGTGGGACGAGGTCAACATCCTCGGCTGCCTGCTCGGCAAGGCGCTCGGCGCATCCACGACCGTGGCGCGATTCAATCGGCCCGAGTACGTCAGTCTGTTGCAAGGCACCGGAATCGAGGCTGCGGTCTCCAGCCGGCTCATCGCCGCCGGAGCGATTCTCCGGTTCGTCCGCCGCGGACAGATCCACTCCGTCGTCACATTCAAGGACACCGATGCGGAGGCGATCGAGCTCGAAGTAGGGAAGAACTCGCCTGCCGACGGGAAGACATTGGTCGATCTCGGAATGCCCCGCGACGCCGTCATCGGAGGTGTCCTGCGGGACGGCGAGACCTTCGTGCCATCGGGAATCAGCACGATCGAAGCCGGTGACCGAATCATCTTGTTCTCGATGCCCGAATCGATCACCACGGTCGAACAGCTGTTCATCCAGGTATGACGTCAATCTTCGAGATCAAGCAGTCCACCGGTCGCCCGGGGATGGCCAGGAGGCTGCTGCTGATCATCGGTGCCGTGGTCGCAGCCTCGGGAGTCGCGATGTTGCCGGCTGCCATCGTGTCGTTCGCGTACGGCGAGGGGGAGCCTGCACTTCAGATCCTGGGTGCTGCGTTCGTGACGACCGTCGTCGGCTTCGTCGCCTGGCGTGTCTTCGGGCAGACGGGCGAGCTGACCACTCGTGAAGGGTTCGCCGCCGTCGGGCTGGCCTGGTTCGTGATGTCGGCGTTCGGGACGCTTCCGTTCCTCTTCACGGATTCGATCCCGAGTTTCTTGGATGCGTACTTCGAGACCGCATCCGGGTTCTCGACTACGGGAGCGTCGATCGTCGCCGACCCGTCCCAGCTCGCCAAGGGTGTTCTGTTCTGGCGGTCGACAACACAATGGATCGGCGGAATGGGCGTGATCGTGCTCTCGATTGCGATCCTGCCGCTGCTCGGCGTGGGAGGCGTTCAGCTCGCCAGGGCGGAGTCACCTGGCCCCACCCCCGACCGCCTCACCCCGCGCTTCCAGGAGACCGCCAAGCGTCTCTGGTGGGTCTACGTAGGGCTCACCGCGATCCAGATGGTGTTCCTGTGGATCGGCGACATGGACTTCTTCCAAGCGATCAATCATGCAATGACAACGCTGTCGACGGGTGGATTCGGGACGGAATCCACTTCCATCACCAACTTCAGTGCCTACACCCAGTGGGTCATCACCGTGTTCATGTTCATTGCAGGCGTGTCGTTTGCGCTTCACTTCCGGGCTCTCACACATCCGAAGGCCTACTTTGGAAGCGCCGAATTCGCGCTCTACTCCGCATTCTTCTTCGGAGCCATCGTGATCATCGCCGGTGGGCTCATCGGCCCCGGAGTGCAGTTCTCCGACGCGATCCGAGACGCTGCGTTCACCGCAGGCACCCTGATCACCACGACCGGCTTCGCAACCGCCGACTTCGGAGCATGGCGCCCGGCGCTCCAGATCTTCGTCGTCGGACTGATGTTTCTCGGTGGGATGGCGGGAAGCACGGCCGGAGGCGTCAAGACGTTCCGAGTCGGGATCCTCGCAAAGGCCGCACTCAACGACCTTCGACGCATCGTCCATCCGAGGTCGGTGCTCGTGACCCGCTTCGGCAAAGACCGCGTGAGAGACGGAATCGTCGAGAGCATCCAGAGCTACTTCCTCTTCTACATGTTCCTGTTCATGACCGGGACCTTCCTGATCTCCTTCATCGATGCCAACCTCGGAGAAGAGATCAACCTCGTCACATCGGCGAGCGCAGTCGCCGCCTCGATCGGCAACATCGGACCAGGCCTGGGCGACGTGGGTCCGGCCGCCAACTACCTCGCCATTCCGATGCCGGGGCGCACGCTGCTCGCCTTTCTGATGATCGTCGGCCGACTCGAGATCTTCCCCGTCCTTCTCTTGTTCACCCGCCACCTCTGGAAGCGCTGACAACGCAACAAGGACCTGTCAGAACGATGCGCACACTTCGAGATCACATCGTGCTCTCGAGGAGAGACTCGTCGGAGCGTTGCTGGGTGCCATCGGGCTTGGGCCTGGAGCACTTCGGTCGAACACACCGCTCTGTCGCCGCAGCTGAGCTCAGTGCGACAGCACGACCAGGTCATCTCGATGAACGACCACCAGCCCGGGCTCAGGCCCGTCGCCGCCGATCGCGTGAGACAGGTCCGTAGCTGCAACCCGCGCAACGCCCTTGCCGATCAGGGTGCCGTCGGCACCCAGGATCTCCACGGCCGAGCCCACCCTGAAGTCTCCGCGCACTCCGCGGACGCCGACTGCAAGCAGCGACCGACCGTTGTCGAGGAGCGCGACCCTTGCCCCTTCATCGATCGTGACGGTCCCTTCCGAAGGCTGACCGAATGCGATCCACAGCTTCCTGGCCGGGATCCGCTCTAGTCGCGGTTCGACCCACGTACCGACATCCTCCCCTGCGATCGCCCTGGCGAGCCCGTCCGGCATGTGCGATGAGCCGATCACCGTCGGCACGCCCGACCATGCAGCCATCCGGGCGGCAGCGATCTTCGATCCGACCCCACCTGAGCCCAATGGTCCCGAACGAGCGCCTGCCAATTCGTCGAGCAACCGATCCTGGTGCGAGACCTCGCTGAGCAACGTTGCGTCCTCGGCAACGCGCGGATCGGCGGAGAGCAGGCCGGCAGTATCGGTGAGGAGGACCAGCAAGTCGGCCCTCACGAGGTGTGCGACCAGTGCAGCCATCCGATCGTTGTCGCCGAGGCGCAGTTCCTCGACAGCCACCGTATCGTTCTCGTTGGCGATCGGCACGACGCCGATAGCGAGCATTCGCTCGAGGGCCTGCCGCGCGTGGAGGTATTGCTCACGATCGGCGAGCACTGCTTTCGTCAGCAGGATCTGGCCCGCAACCATGCCCTCTCTGGAGAATGCCTTGCTGTACCGCTCCATGAGCCTGCCCTGTCCGACCGCTGCAGCCACCTGCAAGCTGGGCACGTCCGTCGGCCGAGCAGACAGGCCGAGATCTCCGAGGCCGGCCGCAACGGCGGCCGAGGTCACGAGCACCGTGGGATGCCCGGCCCTCCACGAGTCGGACACCTGACGGGTGATCCGCCGGATCGCCTCGTCGTTGATCCCCAGCCCACCGGCGGTCAGCGACGATGAACCGATCTTGGCGACGACGACCCCACCTGCGGCAACCGGATGCCTCATTGCTCGTCCTCGTCATCGTCGAGCATCAGGTATTCGAACTCGAGGTCACCGATTCTCACGGTGTCGCCTTCATCGGCGCCGGCGGCAGCGAGCGCAGCCTCGACGCCGAGCCGTTCGAGGCGCTCTGCGGCCATGTCTGCCGCTTGCGGGTCGGTGAGATCGGAGAATCGCACTGCGCGCTGCGCCCCGATGCCCTCCACGACCCAGACGTCTCCTGACCGTTCTACAGAGAACTGAGGCCGAACCGGCCGATGGAGCACATATCCTTCTCGCTCCGGACGAGCCCGCTCGGCCTGATCGACGAGACCGGCAATGGCGTAGAGCAGCCCTTTCACCCCGTCACCGGTCAACGCCGAGATGAGGTGCGCTCCGGGAATCGCCTCGGCAGCGGATTCCGCCCCCGGCAGGTCGGACTTGGTGACGGCGAAGACCTTTGGGCGTTGAGCGAGCTCGGAGGAGAACTCCCGGAGCTCGCGTAGGAGCACGTCGCGTTGGACTTCGACCGGCTGGGTGGCCGTGATTGCAGGGTCGAGGAGGATGACCAGAACCTGGGCACGTTCGGTGTGTCGAAGGAACTCATGACCGAGTCCCTTGCCCTCGGCTGCTCCCTCGATCAGCCCCGGAATATCGGCGATGACGATCTCACGTTCGTCGACCGCGACGACTCCGAGATTCGGTTCGAGCGTGGTGAAGGGATAATCGGCGATTTTCGGTCTGGCGGCGGAGACGCTGGCGATGAACGTGGACTTGCCTGCGTTGGGGAACCCGACGAGGGCGGCGTCCGCCATGAGTTTCAGTTCGAGGGTGAAGCTCTCTTCGGCCCCGTACTCGCCCTGCTCGCAAATGGAAGGCGCCCGCCGCCTGGGTGACACGAATGCCGCGTTGCCCCGTCCTCCCCTGCCCCCTTTCAGGATGACCACTTGCTGGCCCGGCTCGACGAGGTCGGCGATCGTCCGGCCTGACTCGTCGTAGATGGTCGTGCCGGGCGGTACGGGGAGGACCAGATCCTCACCGGTGCGGCCGTGCTGATGGTCGCCGGTCCCATGAGCACCAGACCCTGCCTTGTGATGCGGGTGTCTGCGATAGGCGAGGAGGGTCGAGACCCCTTCATCGGCGCAGAAGATCACGTCCCCGCCGTCGCCCCCGTTGCCCCCCGTTGGCTTCCCCTGGGGCTTGCCTTTGGCTCGCACGAACGCGGCAACGCCCGCACCACCGTTGCCGGCGCGGGCGTGTACCTGTGTCCGGTCGACGAACATGCGACCGGGACTCTGTCAGTCGGCGAGGACGTCGACTAGACGACGGTTGTTCCGTGTCGTGTACTTGACGGTGCCCTCGGCCATTGCGAACAGTGTGTCGTCATTTCCACGACCGACATTCACGCCGGGGTGGATGCGGGTTCCCCGCTGGCGAACGATCACGGCGCCGGCGTTGACGATCTGGCCGTCGAACACCTTCGGCCCGAGACGCTGGGC
>JAHEIN010000084.1:0-7531 GCA_024639335.1 bacterium
CTGGAGGGTTTCGAGCGCCTCGCGCAGCGATTCGATCTCCTGACGGAGCTCCAAGTTCTCGATGTTCTGATTCGAGACTTTCGTCTCGTAGCGTTCGGTCAGTTCTCTCAGATCGCTGGCATGCTGACCTTGGAGCGAGCTGAGCGCCTCTTGATCCGATTGGAAGGCCTCTCGGTTGGATTCGGCCACCATCTGGCCGCTGCGCATCATCCGATCGACGGCCTCGCCGGCCTCGGTGGTCATCCGTTCAGCCTCGAGACGAGCATGGGTGAGTGCTCGCTCGGCCTCCGCCAGCTTGGCATCGGCATCCGACTCCCGCGCCTGGAGGGATGCGAGGCGTTCCTGAACGAGCTCGCGATCGATATCCAGAGAGTGGTTGAGCTCGGCAGCCTCAGACTCGGCCTCGGTGACGAGCTCGGCGGCCCGGGCCTCGGCGTCCGACACCGTCTGCTCGGCACGTGCCAGAACCTCTTCCGCTTCTGCGGCGGCCGCGCTCTCGATCGAAGCCGCCTCGTCCTTGGCTTCCTGGATGATCTTGTCCGCCTCGGCCTCTGCCAGTGGGCGGATGTCCGCAACCTGCTCTTCGGCATCCGAGACGGCAGCAGCGATGAGCTTGGCTGCACGGGCTTCTGCATCGGCGATGATCTCTGCCGCCCGCTCCTCGGCAGCCGCCCGCTCCTCGGCATTGGTGAGGTTCAGTGCCCCGAGCAGTGCGAGATCGACGACCACCCCGGGTGCAACCGGCGCGACGCGGGGCGCGTCCGGACCGGAAACCGCTGCCGGTACCGTCTCGTCGGGCAGATTGTCACTCATCGATCCTGACTCCTGTGCCGCTCTGTCCTATCGGTAACGCTAGGGCCGAGGTGAAGCCCGAACAATGTGGAAATTCCCCGCCTCATTCGGGAGTCCACGGCCGGCGATAGGCGGCCTGCGGCACCAACCGAGCGTATCAGGAGGGGTGCGGAGGCCTAGGTGTCACCCAACTACGCTCCTCGGCGATGTCCTCCACCCCCCGCACGATGCCCGGTGTGCTCGAGCTGCTTCCATTGGAGCAGGTGGCGTTCCAGAACATGGTCGACACCGTTCGGCGCGTCTACGAATTGCACGGCTTCGTTCCCATCGAGACACCAGTGCTGGAGCTCAGCGAAGTGCTGCTGACCAAGACGGGGGGTGAGACAGAGCGCCAGGTCTATTTCGCCCAGTCCACCGGATCGCTCGAACAGGGCCGGGACCCCGACCTGGCCATGCGGTTCGATCTCACCGTCCCTCTCGCTCGATATGTCGCCGAGCATCAGAACGACCTCGTCTTCCCATTCCGCCGATATCAGATCCAGCGCGTCTACCGCGGTGAAGCACCTCAGCGCGGTCGATTCCGCGAGTTCTATCAGGCTGACATCGACATCATCGGACGCGATACATTGCCGGTGTCGGCGGATGCCGAGTGCCCGGCAGTCATCCACGACGTGTTCAAGGAACTCGCCATCGGTGCCTTCACCGTGAAAGTCAACAACCGCCGGCTCGTCCAGGGACTGTTGACAGACCTCGGTGTCATCGGATCGGATCACGCTGCTGTGCTGCGTGAGCTCGACAAGTTGGAGAAACGGGGCTCGGAACACGTGAGAGAGGCTCTCGGTGAGCTCGGGGTCACCGACCAGGCGGTCTCACGTCTGCTCGATTTCGTCGGGTACGCGTCGAAGGGGGTCGACGACGCAATCGAGCACCTCAGGGCGCTACCTACCCCAAACGAGCTCATGGAGCGTGGTCGATCCGAGCTGCTCACCGTGTTCGAGGCTCTCCAGAGCCTGGGTGTCGGCGGCGAAGCAGTGGTGCTCGACTGTTCGATTGCGCGGGGCCTCGACTACTACACGGGGACGGTCTTCGAGACGATCCTCGACGACCACCCCGGCATCGGCAGCATCTGCTCGGGGGGACGCTACGACGACCTGGCCGGGATGTACACCAAGACTCCACTCCCGGGTGTCGGCATCTCGATCGGGCTCACGCGCCTGTTCTGGCAACTCCGCGAGATCGGCCTCATCGAGTCAGGCGGCAGCACGACGCAGGTGTTCATCACCCTCTTCACCGAGGCCGATCGGCTCCCTGCCGCCGCGATGGCCACAACGCTGCGCAACGCCGGCGTGTCGACACTGATCTCCGACGCGCCCCGAAAGCTCGGAAAGCAGTTGAAGTACGCCGACCGCTCCGGGATTCGGTTTGCGATCATCGCCGGCACCGACGAACGTGCCCGGGGCGTCGTGAACGTGAAAGATCTGGTCGACCAGAGCCAGATCGAGGTGGCAGACGCCGACCTTGCCTCCTTCTTCCAATCCAGAGGTTCCAGATGAGTCAGTATCGAGACACTGCCGCAGGCTCCATCGGCGTCGAGACAGTCGGCGCCTCCGTCAAGGTCGCCGGCTGGGTTGCGCGTCGGCGAGACCATGGGGGCGTGGCGTTCGTGGACGTGCGTGACGCGAGCGGCCTCGTGCAGGTCGTTGCCGATCCCGATGAGATCGACACCGTGGCCGATCTCCGAATGGAGTTCTGTGTTTCGGTGACGGGTGAGGTTCGGCCGCGCCCGGACGGAACCACCAACCCGGATCTGCCCACCGGGATGATCGAGATCGGCGCGCAGAGCATCGAGATTCTCAGCCCCGCCGAAGCACTGCCGTTCATGCTGGATGATCGGGTCGAGGTCGACGAGCGGGTTCGCCTCGAGTACCGGTACCTCGATCTGCGGCGATCCACCATGGCCGCCAACCTCGCCGCCCGGTCCAAGGCGACAGCTGCCATCCGGCGGACTCTCGAAGACCTCGGGTTTCTCGAAGTGGAGACCCCGACCCTGGTGGCATCCACCCCGGAGGGCGCGCGTGACATGCTGGTTCCCAGCCGGCTTCGTGAAGGACATTTCTATGCGCTACCTCAGTCACCTCAGCTCTTCAAGCAACTGTTGATGATCTCTGGAGTCGAAAGGTATTTCCAGATCGCTCGCTGCTACCGAGACGAAGACCTACGCTCTGATCGGCAACTCGAGTTCACTCAGTTGGACCTCGAAGGCAGCTTCTGGGGGCAGGACGAGGTGCTCGACGCCATTGAACAGACGCTGGTGGCTGCAACCGAAGCCGTCCGGGGCGTTCGGCTCATCGAACCGTTCCCCAGATTCACCTGGCAGGAGGTCATGGATCGGTACGGCACCGACAAGCCGGACATCAGGTTCGGGATGGAAGTCGTCGATCTCGTCGAACTCTTCGCAGAGTCCGACTTCGGCGTTTTCAAGGGCGCCCTCGAATCGGGAGGCGTGATCCGTGGCATCAACACCGGCCGGCGTGAGTTCCCGCGTTCGAGAGCCGACGAGCTCACCGAGGTGGCCAAGGCGAACGGCGCCAAAGGACTCGTGTGGATGGTGGTCAACGATGATCGCACGCTCCGCTCACCGGTCGCCAAGTTCCTCAATGAGGAGGAGATCACCGGGATCATCGACCGTCTAGAGGGTCAGCCGGGTGATGTGCTGCTGTTGGTCGCCGACCGATGGAAGACCGCGGTGACGGTGTTGGGGACGCTTCGAGCGATGCTCGGCCGCCCAGACGACCACGACCAGCTTGCGTTCCTTTGGGTGACCGACTTTCCGATGTTCGAGGAGGAGGACGACGGGTCGATCACCTTCAGTCACCACCCGTTCACGACACCACAGGATGTCGACGTCATGGCGACTGACCCGGAAAAGGCGCTCTCGAAGGCGTATGACGCCGTCCTCAACGGGGTCGAACTCGGTTCGGGGAGCGTGAGGATCCACGATCCCGCCCTCCAACGGAGGGTGTTCGAGATCCTCGGCATCGACGCCGAGACGGCAGAGCGGATGTTCGGATGGTTCCTTCGAGCGCTGCGGTATGGTCCGCCCCCGCACGCCGGCTTCGCGTTCGGGATCGATCGGCTGGTCATGATCCTCCAGAACGTGGAATCGATCCGGGAGGTCATCCCGTTTCCGAAGACACAGTCCGGGATGGATCCACTCACGGGGTCACCGACCATCGTCGAGGACACCCAATTGGCAGAACTGGGGCTCACTTTGCGCCCGGAGACCCGGACCAGACTCGAGGAGCCGTGAGCCGCTCGGCTCGCTGAACGTCGATGGACCTCTTCGAGTCCGCCGGGGAAGAGCGAATCCATGCGACGGCGCCGCTGCCCGCTCGGATGCGGCCGCGGTCGATCAGCGAGGTGGTCGGCCAGCCTGCGCTCGTGGCCGCTTCTGCGGCATTCCGGAAGATCGTCGAGTCCGGGCGACCCGTCTCGATGCTGCTGTGGGGTCCACCAGGGACAGGAAAGACCACCCTGGCTCGCCTCGTGGCGTCGCACTCAGACGCTGCCTTCGTGACGCTCTCAGCCACATCCGCCGGAGTCAAGGACGTCCGGGAGGTGCTGTCCGCCGCTCGTGATCGACTGACGATGGAGGAGCGTCGCACCGTCTTGTTCCTCGACGAGATCCATCGATTCTCGAAGAGCCAGCAGGACGCACTGCTCCCAGGCGTGGAAGACGGAACGATCGTGCTTGTGGGGGCGACCACGGAGAACCCGTTCTTCGAGGTGAACTCACCGCTCATGAGCAGGATGACGCTCTTCCGGACCGAGAAACTAGACGACGAGGCAGTTCGCACCATGGTCGATCGGGCGCTCGACGAAGAACGAGGGCTCGGCGGCATCGGGCTGAGCATCGAGCCCGAAGCCGTGGCTGCCTTGGTCGATCGGAGCGGAGGCGACGCCCGCCACTGCCTCAACGCACTCGAGGTTGCCGCCACGCTCACTCAGAGCCGTGGCTCGGATGCGATCGGTCTCGACGACGTCGCGGAGGCATTGCAGCGTCGGATCGTACGGTACGACAAGGCCGGTGATCAGCATTACGACGTGGTGAGCGCCTTCATCAAGAGTCTCCGCGGATCAGACCCCGACGCTGCGTTGTATTGGCTGCACTTGATGATCGCCGGAGGGGAGGACCCCGAGTTCATCGTGAGACGAATGGTGATCCTGGCATCGGAGGACATCGGCCTTGCCGACCCCAACGCCCTCCTCCAGGCGAACGCCGCTGCACAGGCGCTGGCAATGGTCGGGTTGCCCGAGGCGAGCTTCGCGCTCAGTCAGGCAGCGGTCTATCTCGCAGTGGCACCGAAGTCGAACTCGGTCACAAGGGCGATGGGAGCGGCTCGAACACTCGTCGAGGAGACGGCCGGGTCGGTTCCCGAGCACTTGCGGGACGGCCACTATGCCGGCGCAGAGAAGCTCGGACATGGTGTGGCGTATCGGTATGCACACGATCATCCCCACCACATCGTCGCCCAAGAGTATTTCGCCGATGGAGTTGAACCCAGAGTGCTCTACCAACCAGGCACCGAGGGACGCGAACCGGCCCTGTCCCAGCGACTCGAGTGGATCGACGGTGTCCTCGGTCGTCTGGGGCGGGATCGGTCGCACCAATCCGACGACGAGACCGACTCTTGAACACCGACCACATCCCCGGGTTGGTTCCGCTGCCACTCGACGGACTAGCCGAGGCGATCTCGACTCCCTGCGTGGGCTTCGTGACGGACGCCCATCTTGCGCTGCTACCCGTTGTGGGGCCCGTCGTGGATGCACTGCCGGATGCCGAGCTCATCGTGATACCAGCCGGCGAGCCAACCGTGGAGACCGTCGACGTAGTGGCTCGGAGGCTCGCCTCATCGGGGGTCGGAACGGTCATCGGCTTCGGTGGTGGCAGTGTCATCGACACCGCCAAGCTGGCGTCGCTTTGTGCCGCCACCGGCACTCCCGTCGAGTGGCATCTCGGCGCCATCCGCCCAGTCGAGTCGAGCCTCGATGTCGTGGCGGTGCCGACGACCAGCGGCTCCGGCGCCGAAGTGACCCGAACCTGCGTCGTGAGCCGGTGTGGCCGCAAGTCCTGGGCGTGGAACGACCTGCTTCGACCATCGAAGGTGCTGGTCGATCCCGACGTCACGCTGGGGCTGCCCCGCAATGGAACGATCGCCGGCGGGCTCGATGCCCTCGTCCATGCACTCGAGGCGTCGACTGCGCCCGACGCCGAGCCGGGCGCGGTCGAAAGCGGCTCCGCAGCGATCGAGGTCATCGACGATGTTCTCCCGGTAGTCGTCGCAGACGGAGCCGATCGGGCTGCCAGGGCCGAGATGCTCGATGCCGCACTGTGTGCCGGGTTCGCCATCGACCTGGCCGGAACGGGCATTGGCCACGGCGTCGGTCACGCGCTCGCATCGCTGATCCCGATCCCGCACGGCTTGGCCGTGGCGTTCGGGATGTGGTCATGTCTGGCCTGGGGGATGGAAGCCGCCCCGGAGCGATACCGCAGGGTCGATGCAGACGGGACGCTCCACGAGAGGATTGGGGCACTGCTGGTGACGATCGGATTCGAGCATGAGCTGAGGAAGTGGGCGACAACCGAAATCGACGCCGACGCCCTGGCCTTGGAGCTGGCGCGAGACGAGCATCGACCGATGTGCCTCAACAACGCCCGGCCGGTCGGCGACGGTGAAATCGCGACGGTGGCTCGGATGGTCTCCGAGGCTTGGAACACGACGTTTGCATGATCGAACGCATCGAATTCTCGTACCATCAGCTGCCTCTCGATCCCCCCTTTCCGGCGGCATGGGATCATCGGCTGCGCCACAGCTTTCCGGTGACCGTGGTGAGGGTGTTCGACGATGGCGGTGCGATCGGCTTCGGCGCCGGCGACCCCATGCGGGGACTCTCCGACTACCTGCACCTCTTCGTGGGAACCGATGCGACCGATCTCGACCGCCATTCGGCGGTGCTCACCAACATCGCTTTTCACGACGGTCGTCCCTGGCCTCTCGATACCGCACTGTGGGACCTGGCGGGCAAGCTCACCGGCCGGCCCATCTGGCGGATGGTCGGAGGCCGGGGGAGTCGGCTTCCTGCGTACGCCTCATCGGGGATGCATCGGACGGCGCCCGAGGCGATCGAGCACGCCGAGAGAGCAGTCGACCTCGGCTTCTCCGGTCTCAAGCTGCGGCTCGGCCGACCGAGTCTGGCGGATGATCTGGATGTCCTCTCATCCGTGATGGGAGCCGTTCCCGACGGCTTCGAGGTGATGGTCGACTGCAATCAAGGGTGGCGCATGCCGTGGGACACCTTCGAGCCGTGGACCCTCGACCATGCGACTCGGGTGGCGCTGGAGCTCGAGGATCTCGGCGTCTACTGGATGGAAGAGCCTCTACACCGCGGCGATCACGCCGGGATGACCGAACTGCGCAAGCGCACGAAGGTCCGCATCGCCGGCGGTGAGATGACGCGAGAGTTTCACGAATTCGAGCTCATGCTCGAGGCAGACTGTCTCGACGTCTACCAACCGGACACGGTCACCACCGGCGGGATCGCCGCCTTGAGCACATTGGCCCACAAGCTCGAGAGCGCCGGGCGGGTGTTCTCGCCTCACACCTGGGGGAGCGGAGTCGCGCTCTTGGCGAATGCCCATCTCACTGCCGGTACGGTCGGAACGCCGTTCTTGGAGTTC
>JAHEIN010000084.1:7631-12511 GCA_024639335.1 bacterium
TGTGGTGGTTCGTGACCGGGGTCTTCGCCGGAGGCGTGGTCACCGTGCGCGCTTTGAGGCGGGCACCCAATCCTGTGGATCTGAAGGCGGCCGCAGCACTGACGACCGCCGATGTCATGTCCTTCGCTGCCAGGCGGATCCGCCCGCCGCGCCGGGTCTTCACCATCCGCACCCCCGATCGCGCACACTGACGGGACGCCGGCCTGTCGGCAACTCGGGCGGAGCGAGATCGGCCCGTCACTAACCTGGCCCGTTCCATGGACTCCAGAACGATTCGCCGAACTTTTCTCGACTTCTTCGCCGAACGCGGCCATGTCGTCAGGCCGTCGGCTTCGACGATCCCTACGGATCCCACGCTCCTCATGACCAATGCGGGCATGGTCCCTTTCAAGCCGTACTTTCTCGGCGAAGAGCCTGCTCCGTTCGATCGTGCTGCCTCGGTCCAGAAATGCATCCGGACGATCGACATCGACATCATCGGCACCACGGTCCGACACTTCTCGTTCTTCGAGATGATGGGCAACTTCAGCTTCGGCGACTACTTCAAGGCCGAGGCGATGGCGTGGGCGCGCGAACTGCTGGTCGAAGGGTATGGCCTCGACCCAGATCGGTTGTGGTACACCGCATATGAGGAAGACGACGAGGCCTTCGACCTGTGGGTCGACCACGTCGGTATCGACCCCTCCAGGGTGCAGCGGGGTGGTCGTGACAACTTCTGGCAGATGGGTGTCCCCGGTCCGTGCGGCCCGTCTGCCGAGATCTTCTATGACCGGGGCCCCGAGCATGGCGAGGACGGCGGACCGATTGGCGGTGGTGAGGAGCGTTTCGTCGAGATATGGAACCTCGTGTTCATGCAGAACATCCAGGACGAGCCGTACCACGTGGTCGGCGAGCTCCCGACGAAGAACATCGACACTGGCCTGGGGCTCGAACGGCTGGCAATGATCCTGCAAGGAGTCGGCTCGGGCTTCGAGGTCGACATCTTCCGACCAGTCCTCGAGGTGGGAGAGCGCTTCTCCGGAATCGAGTACGGCCGCGACCCGATGCACGACGTCAGCCTCCGAATCCTCGCCGATCACGGCCGCACCATGTCGATCCTGATCGCCGACGGCGTAGTACCGAGCAATGACGGGCGAGGCTACATCCTCCGTCGAGTCCTCAGACGCGCCGTTCGACACGCCTGGCGATTGGGAGGAGAAGGGCTCGTCACGCCGGATCTCGCACGTGCCACCATCGAACTCCTCGGCGACTGGTACACCGAACTGGCGGACAAAGCCGAACTGATCGTCGATGTGGTGACCAGGGAGGAGCGGAACTTCCGGCGCACGCTGGCGTCCGGTCATCAGCTGCTCGAGGCCGCGTTGGAGGATCTCCCATCCGACCAGCCGCTGCCTGGATCCGTTGCATTCAAGCTCCACGACACCTTCGGGTTCCCGATCGAACTGACATCTGAGATCGCCGCCGAGAAGGATGTCCAAGTCGACTTCGACACCTTCAATGAGGAGATGGCGGCCCAGCGGGACCGCGCTCGAAAGGAATGGAAGGGGGGCGATGCTGCCGCTCTCGGCGGGTTCTACCGTGACGTTCTCGAAACCGCCGGTCCTACCGAGTTCGTGGGATACGGCCATCCGGTCGCCACGGGGACCGTTCTCGCCATCGTCCGGGATGGTGAGATGATCGAACGAGCCGAGCACGGCTCCGAGGTCGAGGTGTTCGTCGATCGCACCCCGTTCTATGCCGAGTCCGGTGGACAGGTTGGGGACAACGGCACGCTCCGGACCACCACTGGTGACGTCTCGGTGTCAGACACCCAGCATGCGCTGCAGGGACTCCACGGGCACCGCGGGATCGTGGCGAGCGGCGAGATCGGGGTCGGCCAGGAAGTCGAGCTCATCATCGATGAGCCGAGGCGCGATCGCATTCGCAAGTCGCACACAGGTACGCACGTCCTGCATTGGGCGCTGCGCGAGGTTCTCGGCGAGCACGCCAATCAGGCGGGCTCACTCGTGGAGTCCGGGCGGCTGCGATTCGATTTCAGCCACTTCAGTGCCACATCGGAGACCGAGCTGCGCGAGATCGAGGCGCTCGCCAACACCCGGCTCATCGACAACGACGAGGTCTCTACGACCGTCACATCACAGGACGAAGCGAAGAGGATGGGAGCCCTTGCGTTCTTCGGCGACAAGTACGGTGAGACCGTTCGGGTGGTCAAGGTCGGCGACTTCTCGGTGGAGTTCTGCGGAGGAACACACACTTCTACGGCGGGTGAGGTCGGGCCGCTGATCGTGACATCCGAGGCGTCGATCGGATCGAACATCCGCCGCATCGAAGCGCTCACCGGAACCGCCGCGTACGAACACCTGACCGATCTTCGGAAGAGCCTCGACTCGGTGGGGGGGATGTTGCGCGCCCCGGCCCGGGAGATCCCCGAGCGGGTCCAGGGTCTGATGAATCGCATCGAGTCGCTCGAGGATCAGATCGAGGCCATTCGGGCCGAACGGCGTGGTGAGTTGGGCGAGGAGCTCGCCGGCTCGGCCGAGGCAATCGGAGACGCACGGCTCGTGGTGGCCTATGTGGACGACCTTCCGCCGGATCAGCTTCGCCAGCTCGCATTGGGGGTGCGTGACCGTATCGGCCCAGGTGCCGTTTTCCTCGGTGCCAGTCCCGGAGGCAAGGGAGCGCTGATCGGCGCAGTCTCCAAGGAGCTCGTCGACCGTATCCAGGCCGGCAGCGTGGTGGCCGAGGGAGCCCGAGTCATGGGCGGCGGAGGATCGCGCGACCCCGAATTGGCACAGGCCGGCGGTCCTGATGGCTCGAAGGCCGAGGCCGCGATCGATGCGATTCGGGAAGCGGCCAGACACGCGTTGTCCGAGGGATGACGGTCGGACGGGTCATTGCTTTCGACCCGGGGAGCAAACGCATCGGGGTGGCGGTGAGTGACCCGCTCCGGATCGTTGCGACGCCGCTCACCGTCATCGACGCAGCCGAGCCGTGGGACGAGATCGAGGCGCTGCTCGATGAGTATGCGCCTGTCGAAGTCGTTGTCGGCCTCCCCGTGTCGTTGACGGGGGGCGAAGGCCCATCTGCCGAACGGGCAAGAGCGTTCGGTGAGGAACTCGAGCGACGAACCGGGCGTTGCATTCAGTGGGTGGACGAACGCTTCACCACGCAGAAGGCCGAGGAGGCGCTCATCGAAGGAGGGGTGCGGCGGCGTGAGCGCAAACAGTCGGTCGACAAGGTCGCTGCCGCAGTCATCCTCCAGCACTACTTAACATCTCTGACATAGCGGCGGCCGATCCGCCTTTCCACGGCACCCGCGCATTCCATTCCCATCGCGAGGACACCATGCAACCAACCGAACCCACTCCATCGGTCTGGCGCACCCTGCGCCCGCTCTTCGCCATCGCGGGCGTCGTGGTGGCCGGAGTCGCCGTGGTCACGGTGGCGGCAAACCTCGGTGAGCGGGTCGGTGACTCGCTTGCGAGCGACGAGACCGTGACCACCGTCGAGCCCGGGATACCGATCACCGTGGAGATCCCCAGTGGGGCGAGTGGCGAGCGGATCGGAGAGATACTCCAGGAGAACGGAGTGGTCGCCAGCGCCGCCGAGTTCGAGTCGACGGTGCGTGTCGAAGGGCTCGACAACTCACTCCGCGCCGGGAGCTACGACCTCGAGACCGGCATGGAGGCATCGCAGGTCATCGCCATCCTGTCGGCTGGACCGACCATCGAGGTCTACGACATCACCGTCAGGGAGGGGCTGCGGGTGACCGAGATCCTCGACGTCCTCTCAGAGGAGTCCGGCATCGAGCGAGTGGCCTTCGAATCAGCGCTGCTGAGTGGGACGGTCAGCACCACTGTGACGGAGATCGACGCTGAACTCGGCCTCGCCGCTTGGGAGGGGCTGTTGTTTCCCGACACCTACCGGTTTTCGGAACAAGCCGATGCAACCGACATCCTCAACCGGCTGGCTTCGACGATGGAACAGCGGATGGACTCGATCGACTGGGGGCCACTGGAAGCCAGCGGACTCACTCGCTACGAGGGTGTCATCCTGGCGTCAATGATCGAGTCAGAGGTGAGGGTCGCCGATGAACGACCGATAGTCTCGAGCGTCCTCCGAAACCGGATCGCGGATGGCCAGCGTCTGGAAATCGACGCCACGGTCCTGTACGGCCTCGACACGAGAGACCCGGCGTTGTTCAACAACGAATCCGACTCGCCCTACAACACCTACCGCGTCGACGGACTGCCACCAACGCCGATCTCGGCACCGGGTCTCGCCAGCCTCCAGGCTGCAGCCCGACCCGCCGAGACCGATTTCCGCTACTACGTCCTCGCCGACGAGAACGGCGCCCACGCGTTCGCGGTCACGTTCGAGGATCACCTCGCCAACGTCGAACGTTCGCGTGAGGCGGGCCTCCTCGGGGGATGAGCACGCGATACGACCTCGCTGTCCTGGGGAGCCCGGTATCCCACTCCCTGTCGCCCGTCATGCACGAGGCCGGGCTGGAGGCGCTCGGACTGGAGGGGAGCTACGTCGCCATCGACGTGGACGAGGCCGGGCTGACCCGGCAGGCAGAACGGATCCGCCAGGCGAGCTTGACAGGGGCCAACATCACGATGCCACACAAGCGTATCGCGGCAGAGCTCGCCGATGATCTGACGGCAACGGCTCGTCGAGCCGGGGCCGTCAACACGTGGTTTCTCGTCGACGGTCTGCTTGCCGGTGACCTCACCGACGTCCCTGGTGTGCGTGAGGTCATCGTGCGGCGTTCCCTGCCAACGTCCAGCATCCTGATTCTCGGGAGTGGAGGCGCCGCTGCCGCCGCATTGGTGGCTTGCGACGGGCGAACGGTCAAGCTCTCGGCGCGTTCGGAG
>JAHEIN010000085.1 GCA_024639335.1 bacterium
TCTGTGGTCTCCGATGCCACCTGGGCGATCGACCGGCCAGCCGCAGAGGGGTTCTGGCACGTGTGGGAGGGTATCGGACGACTGGCCGAGCTCTCGGTCCACCCCGACATGGGCGAGTTCCGGGCGGCGTGGACGGCGTTCTCCCAAGCACTCGAACGTCAGAGCGAGCGCGACCCGGCGATCTCGCTCATGGACTATTTCCGTCTCGCGGACTCCGACGACTTCGAGGCCCAGCCGCTGCTGTCGCACCGGTCGGGTGACGCCGATCGCATCACGCTGACCACACTCCACCAGGCAAAAGGCCTGGAGTTCGACGTCGTATTCATCGCCGATGCTGCGGACTCCGTGTTCCCCGATCTCAGGCGTGGGATCTCGCTGTTGTCGGTGCGGGAGCTCGATCCCAGCATCGGCGGCAGCCACGCAGACCACCTGCGATTCCGGTTGCAAGAAGAGATTCGGCTCGCATACACGGCCATGACCCGGGCCCGTCGACGAGTCGTGTGGACCGCCACGAGGGCTGGCATCGACGAGCAGGAGCGTCGGCCGAGCCGCTTCATGGTGACCGCACTCGGCCTTTCGGAGGTGTCGGCGCTGGGACCACCGACGCCCTACGACGGCCCGCCCCTCTCGCTGATCCAGTTGCAGGCCCGTCTGCGACAGATCGCTGCCGACCCCACCGAGCTCCTCCCACGCAGACTGGCAGCAGTCAAGACGCTCACCGGGGCGGACCGGCCATGGGATGCCGAGCGATTCGCCGGCTCCCGGGTGTCGGGTCCCGACACGGGAGTGCTGCCCGAGCGATTCCGCCTCTCCCCCAGCCAGGCCGAATCGTATGAGACGTGCCCCCGCCGCTATGTGCTCGAGCGGCGGCTCGGCGTCGGGGACGGCTCGTCGGTCTACGCCTTGTTCGGCTCTCTGGTCCACGAAGTACTCGAACGAACGGAAAGAGCCGCGCTCGACGCCGGCAAGCCTCGGAGCACCTTGGCCGACACACTTCCGATCCTGGACGAGGTGTGGAGTGAGCGAGCCGCGTTCGGTTCGCCGGCCTACGACTTCAAGTGGCGGGAGAAGGCGCTTGGGTTGCTGGAGCGGATGTATGCGGAATGGCCGGCCGAATCCGGTCCCGCCGTCGCCCTCGAACACGAACTGCGGATCGAGATGGACGGGCTGGAGTGGGTGGGCTACGCCGACCGCATCGAACTGCGCGACGCCGGGCTGGCGGTCGTCGACTACAAGACCGGCAGGTCCGTGCCCTCGGTCAAGGACGCCGCATCCTCGCTGCAACTCGGCTTCTACCTACTCGCCGCCTCACGTGACGATCGGCTGACGTCTTCCGGAGACGTGATCGCCGCCGAGAGTTGGCATCCGGCGAGCACCTACAAGGGATGGAGACGGGCGTTCGATCCTTCGTCACTCGCGTCGCTCACTGAGCGGCTGCAGGCGCTCGGCGCTGCCATCAGCGCCGAGCACTGGGAGCCGACACCAGGGGATGCCTGCGGGAACTGCGCGGTCCGGATCGTCTGCCCGGTCCAGCCCGAGGGACGCGAGGCGTTTTCACCGTGACGGCTTTCACCCCATCACCCGAACAGCGCGCCATCATCGACGCACCACTCGTCTCACTCCGAGTGGCGGCCGGTGCCGGAACCGGCAAGACGACGACGATCTCCCAGCGGGTGCGTCACCTGGTGGCCGACCATCGCCTCGAACCGGAGCGCATCCTGGGCATCACCTTCACGAACAAGGCGGCGCAGGAACTGGCCGACCGGATCCGCTCCGCCCTCGCCGACCTCGTCGAGGTCAATCGTGAGGTGTCTGTGCACACCTACCACGGGTTCGCCTCGACGCTGCTCCGGGAATTCGGCGCGGTCGTCGGCGTCGAGCGTGACACCGACCTGATCACGCCTGCGTTCTCCCGCCAGTTGCTGGTCGACATCACCCACCGGCTGGCCTACCGGCATTTCGACCCGACCGTACGGGGATCCATCGAGAAGCTCCGCCGTCTTTCGGCTCAGCTCTCCGACAACCTGGTCCATCCCGCCGATGTCGTCCCACCGACCGATTTCGGAGACGTTCCCGACAACCCCTGGCATCAGCGGATGGAGATGCTCGCCACGCTCGTCGCCTACGACGAGGAGAAACGACGGCTCGGGGTCGCCGACTTCGGTGATCTCATTCGCCGAGCCCACCAGATGGTCACCAACCACCCGGAGATCTGCAGTCGGGTGGCGGCGCGCTACCAGGCGGTGTTACTCGACGAGTATCAGGACACCGACCCCGGGCAGCGGGAACTCCTCCGAGCGTTGTTCGCACAGACCACACCGGTCATGGCGGTCGGTGATGCCGACCAGACGATCTACGAATGGCGCGGCGCCTCGAAAGAGAACTTCGAGCGCTTCGGCGAGCATTTCACCTTCGGAGGCGTCGCCGACCATCCACTCAGCCTGAACCGTCGTTCGGGTGAAGCGATCCTGGACGTCGCCAACGCCATCCGAGCCGACATCGACGACAGCCCACGAGATCCCTTGACTGCGATCGATGACACTTCTCCGGGTGAGGTCGTCACGGCCGTGCTGCCGACCGCCGTCGCCGAGGCCGATTGGATCGCCGAGCAGATCACCGTGCTCACCGAGGGGGGGCTCCGCCACCGTGATATCGCCGTGCTTTTCCGAAAGAACAAAGACATGTTGCTGGTACACGACGCGCTTGCCAGACACGGCATTTCCTTCGAGGTGGCGAACCTCGGTGGTCTCCTCGGGGTTCCCGAGGTGGCCGACCTCCACGCCTGGCTCCGACTCATCGACCGCCCAGAGGACAGTGTCGCCGCCGCCCGCCTACTCGTCGGCGCTCGGTTTCGACTGGGGCTCGCAGACCTCGCCCAGCTCAACCGGTGGATTCTCGACCGGCGCCCATCCATCCGAGAGGTCGGCGAACACGACCAGGTCCTCGACTACACGTTCCTCGAAGCGATCGACCACGTCGAGACGATCGACGGGTTGAGACGCGAAGCCCGGGCCGCCCTCGAACAGTTTCGCTCCGAGTATCGCCATCTCCTCTCCATGTCACAGGGGTCGGCATTGATCGAGGTCTGTCGCGAGATCCTCGATCACACCAGCGCCTGGGCGGACATCGAGGCCATGGGGGACGCCCCGCGACAGTCGGCTCGCCTCAACATCCATCGGTTCCTCGACCTGGCCGAAGACTGGAGCCCCCTGGAGGGCCGTCCGAGCCTCACTGCGTTCCTGGCACACCTCGACGATCTCGAACTCGAGGGAAGCGAGGAGCTGGACACGGCGCGCCTGTCCGAGGCCGATGCAGTCACGCTCATCACGGTCCACCGGGCCAAAGGTCTGGAATGGCCGGCGGTGTTCCTCCCCTCGCTCTATCACCACAACTTCCCGTCGAGGTCGCACGGATACGACAACCCGTTCAAATACGCCCAGTACCTGCCAACCGGCCTTCGCCTCGACGAATCCTTCTCGAGCCACGATGACCAAACGGCATACGAGACGTTCATCAAGGAGCGACACCGAAGCCAGGAGTGGCGGATCGGCTACGTCGCAGCCACTCGAGCCAAGCAGTTCCTCGCCGGCTCCCACGCCTGGTGGAACGGTGTTCAGACCACCAACGCCAGGCCCTCCCAACCGTCGGAGCTCTTCACCGTGCTCGACGGGTTCGCCGAGCGGCTCGTGACGACTCCGGAGCCGCCGGAACGGCCAGAGCGAATGGTGTACCGGTCCGAGAGCCAGCCGGCACCGGACCCCCACTTCCCCGAAGGCGTCGCGACGACGATGCGGTCCGGCCTCGACGACCCGGACTCGGTGGATGCGCTCGCCGCCGAGAGCGGCGTGACCCTTGCCTACGATCACGCCGTGGAGGAATTCCAACAGACGCTCTTCCAGCTGCCCGACCCGTTGGTCGCGGCCGACGACGTTCCCTCGACATCGGCGACCGGTCTCGTCACCTACGCCCGCTGCCCCAAACAGTACTACTGGAGCCATGTCGACCCGCTTCCCCGCCGGTTCAACCGGGCGGCTCGGAGAGGTACCGAAGTCCACCGCAAGATCGAGCTGCACAACCTCGGAGTCGTTCCGCTCACCGAGCCCGAGGATGTCGCAGACCCACTCGACGTCTCCCACGACCCCACCGGGCCCGACGCGTTCTCGGTCTTCCGCCAGTCGAGCTATGCCGACCGCACGCCCCACCTCATCGAAGCTCCCTTCGACCTCGAGTTGGACAACGGGCTGCGAGTTCGCGGGCGCATCGACGCCGTCTACCGGGATCGCAATCGCTGGGAGATCGTCGACTTCAAGTCCGGGCGCCCCCGGACAGACCCTTCGATGGAGGTCCAACTCCAGACATACGCGGTCGCGCTCCAGCGAGTCGGCGTCCTCGACGACCGGCCGACCGATGCGGTGTTCGTGTATCTCGGCGGCGGATCCCTGGTCGAGCACCGCACCGCAGTCGATGTCACCTGGATGAAGCTCGCAGACCGCCGTCTCCGCGATCTCGCTGAGCGAATCCTCGCCGAAGACTTCGGGCCGGTGCCGTCCGGGCAGTGTTCGGGCTGTGACTTCATCCGTCACTGCGATACCGGACAGGCCTTTCTGGCATCGCAACCGTGATCCTCGTCGCTGCTCTCGTCGGATACCTCCTCGGGTCGATCCCGACCGCCGGATGGATCGGACGCGCTGCCGGCATCGATCTGCAGGCCGACGGATCCAAGAACCCTGGCGCCAACAACGCCCGTAGGCTCGGCGGCACTCGACTCGCTGCGGCGATCCTGATCGTCGAGATCGGAAAGGGCGCAGCCGCAGTGTTCGCCGGGGTCCTCATCGCCGGTCCCGCCGGAGGTGCTGCTGCGGGACTCGGCGCACTGGCCGGAAACATCTACAACGCGTGGTACCGGTTCACGGGAGGCCAGGGCCTCGGTATCTCGGCCGGCATTCTCACCGCTGCCTGGCCGTTGTACTTCCCGATCCCTCTGGCTGTGATCGCAGCAGTCGCCTTCAAAACACGGCGCACGGCCAACGCGGCGCTTGCGGCGATGCTGGTACTGATCGTGGGTGCCGGCATCTCGTTCACGACCGGATACCCTGCCGGTTGGGGGCTCGGAGACCCCGAGTCAGGACTGCTCGCTCTCGGCATGGTCGTCCTCATCACCCCGAAGCAGGTCGCCAAGCTCCGGTCCTGACCGTCACACGATCCGGCCATCGACGGACTCGACGACGAGCGTCACCGGGCCATCGTTGACCAGCGAGACCTCCATCATCGCTCCGAACACCCCCGTCTCGACCGGAATCCCGTGTTCGCGAAGTCGACCGACGACGGCATCGACCAGCGGCTCGGCATCACCCGGCGACGCCGCCGCAGTGAACGAAGGCCGTCGACCCTTCCGCGTCGCGCCGTACAAGGTGAACTGCGAGACCACCAGGCACGCCCCGTCGATGTCCTGGATCGACTTGTTCATCAAGCCCTCGTCGTCGGGAAACACCCGCAGTGATGCCACCTTGTCGCCGATGACATGGGCATCGCGCAGAGAATCGGAGTGGCTGACCCCGACCAGAACGACGAAGCCCAACGCCGTGGCACCCACGATCTCGCCGTCGACAGCCACCGAAGCACTGGAGACTCGTTGCACGACTGTTCGCATGCAACGCATTGAAGCATCACCGGGCGCGGACCTCGCACGCTCCGTACAATCGCCCTCAGGAGCCGATGACACTTTGAGACTGCCAGCCGATCCCACTGTCCCGTTGGAGGACGAACCGACGATATCCGACGTCGGGCGACCCGTCGTCGTACTTGCCGACGCCACCACCAAGCTCGAGCGCAGGATCATCGAGGCGTGGGTGGAACGACAGCCGGAGACGGCATCGGTGACCGACGTGATCGCCATCCGGCCCTCCCGGCGCAGGAACCTCAATCAGCGGACCGACCCGCGACTGCACGCCAGGTTGGATCGCGGTGACGATCCCTGGGTCGTGCCGGCCCGGATCGCCTGGCTGCCAAACGAGCGAAACGGACGCCGGTCGGTGAGCCTGGTCGACATCCTCAAGCTGGGCGATCCCCGCGATCCCGACCCGGTTCGTGAACACGTCATCCTGTCGAAGTTCGCGCATCGTGTACGGATCGTCACCGGAGCAGGAGCGTCGGCCACCGAGCTGCATGCAGCCCATGACGCATCGGTCGAGGCCTCCACCTTCAACGACTTCGTCAGCCGTCGAGCCCACCGGGCTCTCGAACGAGCCGAACGGCACTTGCGCGGCAATCGCTACAAGGTCCCCAAGTTCCTCCACGAAGAGATCCTCAATCGTTCCGAGTTCCGCGACGGCGTCATGCAGCTGGCGTCCGAGATCGGACTACCCCCGGAGCTGGCGCTTTCCCGCAGCCGGTACTACCTGCGCGAGATCGCTGCCTCCCACAAGCCCTTCATGATCGACCTCCTCGCCAACTTCATCCACTGGGTGTACAGCCAGGGCTACGGAGAGATCCGCTACGACAGCGATCAGCTCGCTCAGATCGCCCAACTCGGGCAGCAGTATCCAGTCGCGTTCCTCCCTTCACATCGATCGAATCTCGACCGGCTCACACTCCAGTTCCTGCTGTGGGAGAACGACATGCCGCCGAACCACACGGCGGCAGGCATCAACATGAACTTCTTCCCGGTTGGGCCGCTGATCCGCAACACCGGAGCGTTCTTCATCCGCCGATCGTTCAAGGACAACGAGCTGTACAAGTACGTGCTGCGGTCCTACCTCGACTACCTGGTCGAAAACCGCTTCCCGCTGGAGTGGTACACCGAGGGAGGTCGCTCTCGAAGCGGCAAGCTGCTTCCTCCGAAGATGGGCATGATCAGCTGGGTATCGGACTCGATCATGCGGAACAAGGCCGAGGACATGTACCTCATTCCGACGTCGATCGCATACGACCAGATCATGGACGTCTCCGACTACTCCACCGAGGCCACCGGCGGCGCCAAAGACAAGGAAACGGCCAGTTGGGCAGTGGCCAAGATCATGAGCCTGCGAGCACGATACGGCAACATCCACGTTCGGTTCGCCGAGCCCGTCTCGATCCGCAAGGAACTCGGCGGCGACGGCATCGACGAGGATCATCTGGACCTGCGCAAGCTGGCGTTCGAGGTCATGTACCGGATCAGTCAGGTCACACCGATCACTCCCACAGCCGTCGTATCCATCGCAATCCTCGCCGCTCGAGGCCGAGCCGTAGACGCCTCACAGCTCACGGACGCGGCACAGCGAGTCACCCGTGCCATCGCCCGGTCCGATCTCCCGACAACCGAAACGATCCGATTCGGCGACGAGTCGGTCACGCGGGAGATCATCCAACAGCTGTCGGAGCACGGTTCACTCACAGTGGACCCACAATCGACGACACAGACCTACCACCTGACCCCGAAGCAGGCGATCGAGGCCGCCTACTACCGCAACACGGTTGTCCACTTCTTCGTGCCCGGAGCCATCGCCGAGATCGCACTTCTTCACTCGGACCCCACTGCGGGCGTGGAGGGCTTCTGGGCCGAGGTAGACCACCTCAGGGACCTCCTCAAATTCGAGTTCTTCTTCGCCGACAAGACCCGGTTCCGACACGACATCATCGACGAGATGGATTCGATCGACCTGAACTGGCGAACCCGTATGAGCGAAGACCGCGAGGCGCTCTTGGTCGAGTCCGATCTCCTGCGGGCGCACTGGGCGCTGCTGCCCTTCCTCGAGGCCTACCTCATCGTGGCGACCCAACTCGCCACACACGCCTACGAAGGTGACCGAAAGCAGTTCGTCGCCGACTGTCTCCAGACCGGCACCGAGTGGCTCGCCGCCGGCGGCGTCTCGGCTGACGAAAGCGTTGCCAAGCCGCTCTTCGGATCCGCCCTCGATCTCGCCATCAATCGCGGGATTCCCGATGGCACCGATGAAGACCGCCAGGCATTCGCCGACGCCGTGGCCGACATCGTCGCAGTCGCTCGCCGAATCGGATCGCTTGCCGAAGGAGCCGGTCGGCTCACATGAGCGAAGCCGTGCTGTTCGTTCTGACAGCCGGTGTGATCCTTCTCGGTGTCATCGGTACGATCGTGCCGCTCCTCCCCGGACTGGCGCTCGTGTGGGTCGCGACCCTGGCCTGGGGACTGTTGACCGAATTCGGAACGGGCGGGACGGTTGCGATGGCGCTCATCACGCTCTTGTTCGCTACGGGTGCCTATCTCAGTCTCCGAATCCCCCAGAAATCGGCCGCTGCCCAGGGCCTGTCGATCAGGGGGACCGTTGTCGGTGTCGTCGTGGCGATCGCAGTCGGCATCGTCATCCCTGTCGTTGGCATCCCCGTCGGCTTCGTGATCGGCGTGTGGGTCGTTCGGATCGCCGAGACCGGCGATGCGAGCGCCGCATTCCGGTCGGCGCTCGCAACGACCGTTGCCCTTGTGAGAGCCTCGGCTGCCCAGTTCGGGATCGGGATCGCGATGGGTGCTACCTGGGTGGTGTGGGCACTCAGCGCGTGATCGCCCTCTGCAGGCGCCACGTCGCCAGAGCCGACAGAACGACTGCGTAGGCGGCCATGACGCCCAGCTGAGGCAGAATGTCTGCGACCGATCCATCACGCCTGACCAACTCTGCGAATGCGTCGTTCGCCCAATAGTGCGGTGTGAACATCGAGATCGACTGCATCGTGGACGAGAAGATCTCGACCGGCACCATTGAGCCGCCCAGCGCGGCGAGCCCCAATCCGAGCACCACCGCGATGCCGCCAGCCTGCTGGTCATTGGAGAAGAGTGACCCGAGCAGCATCGCAGCGGAAGACGCAACCATGCCGAAGACGAGCATGATCGCGGCCGCACCGAGCGGGTCTCCCCAGTTCACCCGAAACACGACCAGCGTCACTGCGACGATGTAGACCCCTTGAAACAGGGTCACCCCGAGCCTTCCGAGCGCCTCACCGGCCAGGATGGTGCGCGTGGACGCGGGTGTCGACAGCATGCGGCGGGTCACGCCGAGCTGTCGACTCTGAATGAGTGCGGCCGAACCTGTCAGCCCTGTCAGGAACATGAAGAGCACCAGCTGGCTCGATGCACCGAGATCGAACTGTCCGAGGTTCGGGAACAACGCTTCGCCCGTTGTACGGGTCTCGACCTGGACCGGTGGCACGGATCCGGCCACGCCCTGGACGACCACTTCGGCCTGCTCCAGCGGAATCCCCTGGGTCTCGGATACCACGGACGCCGCCGTGATCGGAGCGAGGATCCGCTCCAACGTCGCCGAGACCGCGGTCTGGACCCCCTGGCCGCTCGTGTCGGGCTGTGAGAGATAGCCGATCTCGGGGCGCTCCCCGGCCAGGACGGAATCGGTGAACCGGACCGGAATCTCGAGCCCCGATTCCACCCATCCTCGCTCAACGGACAGCACGAGTTCATCGCGAATCTCGTACTCACGGATCTGATAGAGCTCGGCCAGTTCTGCCACCAACCGGTCGGCCAGTTCGTCACCGACAGGAGCCGTGACACCGACGGTTGGGGTGAATCCGCCTCCGAACTGTGCACCGATGAGCAGTACCAGTGCGATCGGAAGAACGAATACGAAGAAGATGTTGGATCGGTCACGAAAAAGCCTTCGCAGGGCGTTACGAGCGATCGTGAGAATCCTCATACGGTCTCCTTCCGAGCAAACGCCCACACGGCCAGACCGCCGGTCACGGCTGCAAACGAGCCGATCCCCACGATGCTCGGAATGATGTCCCCGATGGCTCCCGCACCTCCCAGGTCGTTGAGACCTCGTATGAACCAGTGGTGAGGTGTGATCAGAGAGAGTCTCGACAGCAGCCCGCCATCCTGGCTGATCTGCACGAACGTCCCTCCGAGCATGCCGAGGGCGACAGCGATGATCGCCTGGACGTTTCCGGCGGCCTCGACCGTTTTGGCGATCGCCGAGACCAGTGCCATCACGCCGGTAGCGGCCAGCACCCCGAGAATCACCAACACGGCAACCGAGAGCGGGTCTCCCCAATCTGCTCCGAGCCCGATCGAAGCGCCGATCATGAGAACCGACATCGAAACGATGCCCAGCACGAAGCTGACGAGTGCCTTGGCGCCGATCGCCTGAGCGCGGGTGACCGGGGCCGACAGCAGGCGACCCCACGTTCCGACCCTCCGCTCCTCGAGCAGCGATGCGACGCCGAACTGGACCGTGAAGAACAGGAAGAACACTGCCATTCCTGCCATGAGATAGGTCGGGCCGTCCATCTGCCGGACTCCGGTGGTGATCGCTCCGACCGAGCCGAGCGGCTCGACGCTTGATGCGGCGGCGATGACCTCATCGAGTTCCCCCGGGTCCGCACCGGCAGCGAGAGAACCGGCCACCGTCAGGGTCACGCGATCTACGGCGTCGGCATATCCCTCGGCGATCGCAACGGCGATCCCGGCCCCCACCGGAGCGTCGACATTCCCGACGACCTCGAGCACTGCCGTGCCCGAGCCGATCGACTCGCTGAAACCCTCGGGGACCACGAAGGCAGCCGACAGCTCATCGTCGTCGATGGCGGCTTCGGCCGCGGCCACGTTCTCGAACGACTCGATCGAGAACTGGTCTTCATCGATTCCTGCGAGCACCTCCCCGAGTCCTACCGAGGCATCGCCCCCGTCGAGGTCCACGAACCCGTAGGTCGCCTCGAAGCCGCTTCCGCTCGGGTCGAGTACGTCGCCGAACGCAAAGGTGAAGATGAGAGCAAGCATCGCCGGAGCGACGATGCCGACGATGAACACCGAACGATCACGCACACGCTGCTTCAGATCCTTCGAAGCGATCCGCAGCATCTGTCTCATGTCTCGTCCCTCAGGGCCTTGCCGGTGAGATGAAGGAACACGGCTTCGAGGTTCGGCTCGCTGACGTCGAGTGCGGTCACCGAGACGCCCGCTTCACCGCAGGTGGCGAGAATCGACGGGAGTCTGCCGGCGGCACGATCGACCATCACGGTGATCACACCGTGCGCCTCGGCAGCCTGGACGACGCCTTCTGCCGAACGGAGTGCCTCGGTCGCGCTGCGCAGGTCGCCAGTGCCACTCACGTGCACCGTGTCGTTCTGGCCGATGCCATCGACCAGATCCCGGCGCGAGCCTTCCGCCACGAGCAGGCCATTGTCGATGATGCCGACCCGGTCGCACAGGCGCTCGGCCTCCTCCATGTAATGGGTCGTGTAGAGCACCGACATCCCGTCGGTCGACAGCGCTTCTACGCTCTCGAGGATTGCGTTGCGGGACTGGGGATCGACCCCGACCGTCGGCTCGTCGAGGATCAGGAGCTGGGGTTCATGCAGCAGCCCGACAGCGATGTTGAGGCGCCGTTTCATCCCGCCGGAGTACTGGTCCGACCGGTCGTCTGCGCGGTCCCTCAGCCCCACGATCTCGAGGACTGTCTCGATGCGTGCGTTGAGGGCAGCACCGCGCATGCCATAGAGCGAGCCGAAGAACGCCAGGTTTTCTTTGGCGGTCAGATCCGGATAGATGGCGATGTCCTGAGGAACCAGCCCGATCGCTCGTTTGGCGGCCGTCGACGTCGTCGCCATGGGCTGACCTGCGACACGAATCGAACCGCGATCTGCTTCGAGCAAGCCGGCGATCATCGAGATCATGGTTGTCTTTCCGGCACCGTTAGGGCCCAGCAGGCCGTAGGTCTCCCCGGATTCGACGAAGAACGAGACGCCGGCCACTGCGAGCAGGTCGTCGAAGCTCCGTTCCAGTTCTTCGACGAGAAGGATGTTGGTCATGGTGTTCCCTTCGCTTGATCGATCAGGCGTTGCAACGTCGCGAGGTGCCTCACCAATGCGGAGCTTCCCTTCTTGGTCGCCCGGATCCAGGTCCTCGGGCGTCCCCTGAGCCTGCTTCTTCTTCTGGCGATGTAGCCGGCTTGCTCGAGGACCTGGAGGTGACGATTCAGATTCCCGTCCGTCAATTCCAGTTGCTCTTTGAGGAATGTGAACTCGGCCTCGTCGGCCTCGGCGAGAACTGCCATGATGCCCAGCCTCACCCGCTGGTGGATGACATCGTCGAGCAGCCCGCTCGGATGCGTCATGCGTTTCGGTACCTGGAATACACCTGAACCGCCGAGCCGGCGAGCAACCCGGCGAACAGCATGGAAATCGTTGCGTAGGCGGCAAACGCGTCAGAGGAGAGAGCGCCGATCATGGCTGAGAGCGCCGATGCTGCCAGGTACATACGTGTGGTGGGCCGGTCACCGTCGAGCCACCCGAATGAGGCGAATCCGAGACCCATGACCACCCAGATCACAATCACGAGGATCTCGGGATCCAGCACCATCGACGCACCCAAGTTGGCGAGAGCCATCGCTGCGCCCACTGCCCAATACCGGGCGCCATCGCGTCGAACGGCGCGCTGCTCTTTGGAGCGCCGCTCGAGCCAACCCATCGCCACGAGGGCGATGGGAACCGTGCCGA
>JAHEIN010000086.1 GCA_024639335.1 bacterium
ACCCGATAGAGCAGCACTCCGCAGTCTTCCATGTGATCGAGCATCGCCTCCACCTCACCGATCAGGTCGCGCTGTTCGGGCGGCGAGAATCGTGCTTCCGTGGCCAAGACGGTCCGCAACAGTTCGAGCCCTGCCCTGTGTTCCTCGTACATGGATGCCTCGGCTCCGATCGCCGGGTAGAGGTCAGACTCCTCGAAGGCGATGTGGGCGCCAGAGTTGCGATCGATACGTACGGCCTCGGCGCGAGCCGCCTCGACGTCACTGCGAGTTATGGCTGCGACCAGACGTCGCAGCCCCTCGGCCAGCGCGCGGTGATCGACCATGAACTCGTCGACGAGCGTCGTGCGGACCGGCTCGGCCATGCTCCGAACCGTGGCGGACAGCGGCGGCTCGGTTTCGAGACCCAGTGTGCGGAACGTCACCGTGCAGTCCGCCGCGACGGTGAACACCGACCCCTCGGGCACCTCCTTCCAGGTCTCTCCATGAGTGAGTGGCTCCGACGCAACGACGAGGGAGCGGTAGCCATCTGGAACTGCCTGGAGCACGTGGGGATACCGACAGATCTCGCAGTCGGTAACACCAGAGCGCTCGACGTAGAACAAGCCTCTCCCCCAGCGAAGACCCACGAGCGTCCGACCGTCCGTCAGGAGCACGTTGAGCCCGATTCGGGCGTCCGGGTCCTCCTCCCGGCACCAGCCGATCACTTCCGCTGCCGTCGCCGCCAGCGCGTCCTCGGCGGTTTCAGACCGCTCGTCGAGTCGGGACAGGAACAACCGGAACATGTGCTCGCTGTCTGTCTGTCCCTGAATGGCCGCCCGATGCGGGGCGGTCATCTGATCCCGCATTCGTGGTCTGATCGAGTCGAAATACGGGATTGTTCCGTTGTGTGCGAGCGACCACCCACCGTGGACGAACGGGTGCGTATTCTCGATGCTCGCAACCCCCACGGTCGCCCTGCGCACGTGTGCGACGACGATCTTCGAGTAGATGCGGGCTGCCGCATCGCGAAAGGCCTGATTTTGATAGGCGTCCCACGCCTCACGATCCACGACGGGAGCATCATCGTCGTAGACGGCGATGCCCCACCCATGTCCGTGGCTCCGGCCCGAGGTGTCGGTTCTGCTCTGCACCATGAGAGCGTTCTGTGAATGCACCAGCGTGCACTCCACCCGCGTCGGCTGCGTCGACCGGAATCCGTACAAGCGACACACGGCTGGACCTCCGCTTCAAGGCCATTGTCCGCTTCCGAACGACGCGCCCAAAGGGGCGAAGGTCAGCAACGTCGGAGATGCTCGTTTTGTCATGCGTTTCCCAAGCCGTACGTTTTGGCGATGCCGATCATCGATCTCACCGGTGTGTTGATACACACGACGCCCGACCGACACGAAGCAATGCGATCGTTCTATGTAGAAGCCCTCGGATTGACGCCGCGGTCGGAACGAGCCGGCTTTGTCAACTTCGAGTTCGGTGAGCGACGCCTGACCATCACGCTGCACGATCAGGTTCGAGGTAGGACTCGGGAACCCGTCAGAGTCATGGTGAACTTCGCCGTCCATGACATCGAGCGAACGTTCGATCGACTTCTGGCGTACGGGGCTCCCGAGATCCGGCGTCCCTCGCCAGAACCTTGGGGCGGCGTCGTGGCGACGTCTGCCGATCCCGACGGCAACATCATCCAGTTGATGGAGCTGCCTCATTGACCGGCCGTTCGATTCGCATATCGGGCTCGATCGCACCCTCGATCTCCATCGTCTCCGTGCCTTCGAGCTGGGGCACGAGGGGCCGGACTGCGGACCACTGGAGTCCATGATGGTGTCGAAACCGCTCGTCCACGTCGCCGAATCCCTGTCGGAATGAACCTCGGCCATAGTGTGTTGAGATCACAGGACGAACAAAGGAAACGATCTTGGCGACCGTAGAACTCACACTCGACAACTTCGAAGAAACCATCACCGACAATGACACCGTCATCGTCGACTTCTGGGCCGAATGGTGTGGCCCGTGCCGCAGCTTCGCTCCGACTTTCGAGCAGGCGTCGGAGGCCAACGAAGAGATCATCTTCGGCAAGGTCGACACCGAAGCCCAGCAGCAACTCGCCCATTCGTTCGGGATCCGATCGATTCCGACTCTCATGGTCTTTCGGGACAACGTTCTCCTCTACAACGAGGCAGGCGCCCTTCCCCCTGCTGCGCTCGACGACCTGATCACCCAGGTCAAGGCGCTCGACATGGAAGACGTGCATCGCCAGATCGCCGAACACGAAGCCAAGGAACACGACCACGCAGAGTGACCTCGACGGGGACAGCGGACGGAGATTGACAAGACCGTTCGTTGTCCCCATACTGCTGCCCACTTGACAACGCGCTCATCTAGAGCGGCTGAGGGACAGGCCCGACGAAGCCGCGGCAACCACGCGATGGTGCCAATGCCTGATCGATGAGAGCCTCGATGCGGATCCTCGCACGGAGGCGCTCGGAGAGCGCCCGAACGAAGAGAGGACCCAACGCAATGAACCATTCGAAGTCGCACAGCGACATCATGTGTATGACCATGCCGTGCTTCCGGGTGGTCCACTCCTGTACCGACACCTCGATCTGAGGTCATCCCACCACCCGGAAGGAGCCGAACTCCGGGAAGGTCGGTCAACACACGAACGCCACAGACATCGCACACAGGAGAGACACCATGACCAATCGACTCAACGACGTCGACATCGAAGCAGTTGCCGGCCTTGCAGGCCACATCACCGAAACCCCCGAAGCCGCGCAAACCACTTGGTCTGCGGACGTCCGATGGGATGGTGGCTTCCGATCCGAGGCCACCATCCGCGAGTTCCAGCCGACCCTCAGCGACGAACCCGTCGGTCTCGGTGGGACGGACACGGCTCCCAACCCGGTGGAACAGCTACTCGCAGCGCTCGGCAACTGCCTCGCCGTCGGCTACGCGGCCAACGCAACGGCGCGCGGAATCGCGATCAACGACCTCAGGATTCGCCTCGATGGCGACTTGAATCTCGAGTCCTTCCTCGGGGTTGCGCCCGGTCACGCCGGGTTCAACGACATTCGGGCAACGGTCGACATCGACAGCACGGCCGACCGCGAAACGCTGGAAGCACTCCATCGACACGTCTTGGAGACCTCACCCGTTGGCCACACGCTCAAGGCGTCTGTCCCGGTCAACGTCCAGCTCTCTACGCCGGCAACGGTCTGATCAGACACCTACCACAGGAGAGAAAACATGAGCGAACTGCATTTCGAAACCCTTCAGGTACACGCTGGACAGGATCCGGCGCCAGGCACGAACGCACGTGCAGTGCCGATCTATCAGACGACGTCGTACACGTTCGACGACACCGACCACGCCGCACGCCTCTTCGGGCTCGAAGAATTCGGCAACATCTATACGCGGATCATGAACCCGACAACCGATGTCTTCGAACAGCGGATCGCTGCGCTGGAGGGAGGTGTGGCGGCGGTTGCGACAGCGTCGGGGCAGGCGGCCCAGATGCTCGCCATCACCAACATCCTCGGAGCCGGAGACCAGATCGTCTCCACCTCGAACCTGTACGGCGGGACCTACAACCAGTTCAAGGTCCAGTTCCCCCGCCTCGGAATCGACTCGGTGTTCGTCGACGGTGACGACCCGGATGCGTTCGCTGCGGCGATCACCGACGAGACCAGGGCGCTCTACGTCGAGTCGATCGGGAATCCACGCTACAACGTGCCGGATTTCGCAGCACTCGCCGACGTAGCACACAGCCACGGCATCCCGCTGGTGGTCGACAACACCTTCGGGGCGGCGGGGTACCTCTGCCGTCCGATAGCCCACGGCGCAGACATCGTGGTCGAGTCGGCCACGAAGTGGATCGGTGGACACGGAACGTCGATCGGTGGGGTCATCACCGACTCGGGCAACTTCGACTGGAGGAACGGCAAGTTCCCGACCTTCACAGACCCGTCACCGGGATATCACGGCCTCGTCTTCACCGATGTATTCAACCCCGAGTCCGATTTCGGCAACATCGCGTTCGCCATTCGCGCACGCGTGGAGGGTCTCCGCGACTACGGAGCGGCTCTGTCGCCATTCAATGCCTTCTTGCTGATCCAGGGCCTCGAGACGCTCAGCCTGAGGGTGCAGCGTCATGCGGACAACACGCTCGCGCTCGCCAGATGGCTCCAAGCACATGACCGGGTGAGCTGGGTGTCGTATCCCGGCCTCGAAGACCATGAATCCCACGAGAACGCCAAGAAGTACCTCACCAACGGCTTCGGATGTGTGTTGTCGTTCGGGATCAAGGGAGGGTTCGAAGCAGGAAAGCGGTTCATCGACCACACTGTGCTCGCCTCTCACCTCGCGAATGTCGGAGATGCGAAGACACTGGTCATCCATCCTGCATCCACCACCCATCAGCAGCTGTCAGCAGATGAGCAATCGACTGCCGGCGTCACGGCCGACCTCGTCCGGGTATCGGTGGGCATCGAGCACATCGACGACATCAAGGCGGACTTCGAGCAGGCGCTGGCGGCGGTCAGCTGAGATCGCTCTCGCGGGTGAGGTTGGGGGGAGCCTCACCCGTTCAGGGCAGCATCTCGAGCCGTTCGATCAGGAGATCTGAGAAGGCCTTGCGCCGGAGTCCGAACCCCACGTCGACTTGCGGCTCCCAGTCGGTCACGTGCCACCGGTCGACGACCGTGCGCCCCCGTCCGAGACCCTCGCTCGTGTCGATCCGGAGCCCGCACCGCTCCGTGGTCACGAGAGCCGGATCGATCACCTGAGCGACCGCAACGACATCATGGACCGGAGCTCCGGGTGCCGCATAGGTTCGGGGGTGGTTCGCGACGAAGAAATCCAGCAGCTCCGCGACGAACGTCGCAGCTCTCCCGCGCCCGCGCAACGCTTCCGCTTCGCGTTCGCCGAACAGCGCCTGGTGGGTGACCTCGAGCCCGATCATCGTCAAGGGGAGTCCGCTGGAGGACACGACTTCTGCGGCTTCGGGATCCACGTAGATGTTGAACTCGGCATTCGGAGTCACGTTCCCGATCTCTGCCGCCCCGCCCATGAACGTGATCGAGGCGATGTTCTCCTTCGTGTCGGGATGGTCGAGAAGAAGTTGGGCTATGTTCGTGAGCGGGCCGGTCGGGATGAGGGTCACGGGGTCGGGGCTGGCATGGATGATTGATGCGAGGAACTCAGACGCGGGCGCATCGACCGGATTGGTCGTCGGCTCATCGAGAACCGGGCCATCGAGGCCGGACTCCCCGTGGACGTACTCGGCGATCACCAGCTCGCGTTCCAACGGTCCCGCAGCCCCGATTGCAACCGGTATCTCGGCCCGACCCGCGAGCTCGAGTACGGTCAAGGCGTTGCGCGTCGTCTTGTCGAGAGTCGTGTTGCCCGCCACCGTTGAGACGGCCAGCACATCGAGCTCGCTGCTGGCTACTGCCAGAAGAAGTGCGATCGCATCGTCGTGACCTGGATCGCAGTCGATGATGACCGGCGTCGTCACAGGTTTTCCATGAAATCATCGAGCTCGTGGCGGGTTGGGAGCGACGGCTGTGCCCCCCTCCGGGTGGCTGTCAACGCTCCAGCCCCACACGCCCATGCCAATGCCTCGCCGATCTCCCGTCCCTCGCACAGCGCCACCGTGATCGCAGCCGTGAAGGCATCGCCCGCGCCCACCGTGTCGACTGCATTGACCGTCGGAGCCGACGCATGACCGACCTCTTGAGCGTTCTTGCGTGCCCGGGCACCCTTGGGACCGAGCGTCGTGACGATGAGCGCGTCGGCCTCTCCGAGGGGCTCACTGAGGGCATCCTGCTCCCCTTCGTTCACCACGATCACATCGCAAGCCCCGAGCAGGCCGGAAGGGAGCTCTCGGACCGGGGCTGCGTTCAGCACGAACAGGGTCTCGGTGGCTTCAGCTGCTGCGAGCACCGTTTCCACAGGGATCTCCAGCTGGGCGATGACGGCGTCGAACCCGCTGAGATCGAGGTCTTCTGGACGAAGATGCCGGTTCGCCCCGGGTGCGACGGTGATCTGGTTCTCTCCTGCGTGGTCAACGACGATGAGCGCCACGCCCGTCCCGTGCTCCCGATCGCGATATGCGCGGTCGAGATCGACTCCGTCACGGCGCAGCAACTCGAGTGCGGGACCGCTGTTGGTGTCCGTACCCACCCTGGCGATGAGTGCCGAGTCGGCGCCCAGCCTCTTTGCTGCCAGCGCCTGGTTTGCGCCTTTGCCGCCGGGGTGGATTGCGAATACCGCATCGGTCACCGTCTCGCCCGGTCGTGGCAACCGCGGAGCGGTCGCCACCATGTCGAGATTCACGCTCCCCACGACGCCGATCCGAACCATGATGGCAGGCTAACGTCACCGGCGGAGAGGAGGAGCGATGCTGGCTGACATCGTCATCGGAGCTCTGGCTGCGCATGGTGTCGTCGACTACGACGTGATGGCATGTGATCCCTCACTCGCCGACACCGCAGCGTTCTGCGAGGCGTACGGAGTGGACCCTGCCGACTCGGCCAACACGATCCTGGTGGCTTCCAAGAGGCCACCGGGAATCAATGCGGCGTGCATCGTGCTGGCGACACATCGGCTCGATGTCAATCGCACCGTGAGGTCCCAACTGGATGTCAAGAAGCTGTCGTTCGCATCGGCGGAGCTCACCGTCGAACTCACCACGATGGAGATCGGCGGCGTGACGCCATTCGGACTTCCGGGATCGATGCGGGTGCTGGTCGACGCCGCCGTACTCGAACGGTCTTCGATCATCCTCGGCGGCGGCAACCGAAGCAGCAAACTGCGCCTCGACCCCAGACACCTCCGAACACTGCCGGCGGTGGAGGTGGTCGAAGGGTTGGCTGCGCCGATCTAGATACCGAGCAGCCGGAACGCCTCCTCGAGGATCGGATCCGAGCCGCCGATGATGTCCGGTTCCACGAGAATGTCCGGTTCCAGACCCGTGATTCCGATGTCGAGCCCACCGGGCGTCTCCCACCGTGCCACCGTGATGCGCAGCTCTCCCCCGTCTCGAGCGCTGTAGACCTGCTGGACGAGGTTCTTCCCGAAGGTGTGCTCTCCGATCACGGTGGCTCGGCCCTGCTCCTTCAGCACCGCCGCCAGGACCTCCGAGGCGGAGGCAGATGCCCGGTTCACCAGAACAACCAGCTGCATCGACGGATTCGCCAGGCCACCATCGATGACCTCCCAGGGGTACTCGTAGTCCCTCCCACGCTCGACCATCACGACGTCGCCATCGAGGAACTGGCTGGCGATGGCCTGAGCTGCGAGGACCAGGCCGCCCGGATTGTCGCGGAGGTCGAGGACCATCGCCCGGGCGGTCTCGACCTCCGACAACTGAAGCACCTGGCCGACCAGCTGTGCAGACTGTTGCGTGAAGGTGTTCAGTCGGAGGTAGGCCACCGTCGCCGTGATCATCTCGAATTCGATCGGATCGAACCTGAAGTCTTCTCGAATGAGCGACTTCGTGAGAGGGCCCGTCGAACGTTCGATCTCGAGCTGGACCTCGACTCCGGCAGGACCGAACAGCAGCGCCGTCGCCGCTTCGGCCGACAAACCGTCGAGTGGTTCTCCGTCGACGGCCACGATGATGTCGCCGACCACGATCCCCTGCCCCGCCGCCGGTGTGATCGGGAAGACGGAAACGACTTCGAGCCGGCACGACATCGAGATGACACTGCATGGCTCACCCGCTCCGCTCCGGGCCGAAACGCTCAGCCCAAGGTCGTAAACGGCGCCGTTTCCCAACTCGTCGAGTTGATCGGCATAGTCCGGCGGGACGTAGGAGGAGAACGGGTCCAGGGCGTACTGGAACATGCCATTGAGGGCGCCCTGGACGAGCAGTTCGGGATCATCGTGGTCGGACTTGAGACGTTCCAGCACTGCCTCACACACCGTGAGGAAGGCTTCGTCGGGAATCGTGCACCGAAACACATCGCCGGGTGGATCGGTTTGCTCGGTCGGATCCTGTGACCGGACACCCAAGGTGGCTGCGGCCACGAGCTCGGCCCGGTCGATCTCATCGACGTACACCTCGTCGATCAACTCGACCGCCTGACACATGATCGCCCATGTCCGCGGTGGAGCGGCGGTGCACGATGACGATTCGACGACGGTCTCGGGCTGTGTTGCGGCCGGAACCGACGGTACCGATGTGGTCGGAGGGGCCGTCGGGACCAGGGGCTGGGTCGAGGCCCCGCCGCACGCGGCGAGCACCAGCATCAGCGCAATGGAGGACCGTCTCATGTCTTGTACTTTCGGCGTGCTGGCTTGGTCGCTGTAGAGCGAATGAGAAACCCCGCTCCAACCAACGTGATCAAGGCGAACAGGAACCACTGTCCTGCGTAGGCGAGGTGAGGGCCGTTGTCGTCGAATGTCGGCGCGTCGAGAGCGACCGGCAATCCGGCGGAACCGCCCCCATCGACGAGCTGAGCCCACGCCGGAGCGAGGTCCTGGAATTGTTCGCTCAGTCGCTCGAGGTCGATGCGGTTCACGACATCGAGCTCACCCTCCGGTTCGACCCGGCCGAATGGCGGAATCGGCTGGGATGAGCGGAGGAGCAGCTCCACCTCCACCGTTCCGGAGGGCGGTGGTGCCGCCTCGATGGGCGGTGTGTCCAGTTCGAGTGGCACCCAGCCCCGATTGACCAGGATCGTTCCCTCATCGAATCGCAGAGGGGTGACGACGTGGAAGCCGGCAGTGCCGTTGTTGACGTGGTTCCGCACCAACACCTCATCGGCGGGCTGGAAGATGCCGGTCGCTACGGCGCGGCGATACTCGAGCGAGTCGACCGAGGGGCCCGCGGAGGCGAGCATCACTCCTAGCGTGATCGGATCGGCCCCGAGACGTGCAGCGAAGACCTCGTTGTCGAGACGCACCTCCCGATGGCGGGTCAGCTGCCAGTTGCCGAGCGCGACGAAGACCCCTGTCACCGTGGCCACCAGGATCAACCCGGCGATCCAGCGTGGAGATCGAAGGAATCCGTACATCACCGACCATGTAAGCCGGATCCGTGGGTCAAGCCGACTTCACGCTGCACCTGCCGAAGCGGTGCCATCCACTCCCAGGAGCCGGGCTGCGGCATCGACGAGTTCCAGCTCCTCTTCGGCGGCAAAGGCGAATGGCTGATGGAGCCAATCCCGCACGACCCGTTCGGAGGTGAGGTCGGCATCGATCGCGGCTCGTGCGACGTCATCGGACCAGTACCAGGCCATGAGGGCTCCTCGAGATCGGGCAGACGGGAACGTCTGCGGAGGTGGGCGGGACGGCTCCGAACGTAGCCTCGATCATCGCCGATGTCGAGAGTCAGTTTTCGCGCTCTCCGAACAACCCTGCAACTCCTGGTCGACGGGGATCGGTGGCTGCAGACAGACGCCCATTCGGCTCGACCAACGCTGCCCCGACCCCGCCGAAGTACATGTTGAGGTCGTCGAAACGGTCGACCGGGAGATGGTGATCGGGCACGACCGCCCCGGGCTCCGCCTTGATCCTGGCGCTGCCATCCTCCTGAACCGCAACGTGCACCCTGGGATGGTCGAGCGCGTCCCCAATCGAGCCCTGCTCGATCGCGACCGCAGCGACTACCGAAGCCAGTGCCGAGCTGATGCGGTCAGCCCCCGGCGAGCCGATCGCCAACATCCCTCGCTCCGGCGATCGCAGCAGCGTCGGAGCCATGTTGGAGTTCAACCGGTCTCCTGGCACGAGACCAGAGGGCTCTCCCACCAGTTCGAGCTCGCCCATGCCGTTGTTCATGAACAGACCCGTTCCCGTCGGGATCACACCCGAGCCATACCCCGCAGAGAGGGTGACCGCACAGGCAACGCCTTCGGAGTCGACTGCGGAGATGTGAACGGTGGAGGGAGAGCGTATGGGATCACCCGGCAATCCACGGAGGAAGTCGTCGATCTCGACGGCACGGTCGAAGGTGTCGTGAAGCGGGCCACGCCTCCAGCGGAAGAGCCGTTCTTGAGCATCCAGGAATGCTGCGGGGTCGCTCTGCTCGAGTCCGGTGAGCAGGGCGATCAAACCGGCGCCCCCAACCGCCGGAGGCGGATTCGTATACAGGTCCCACTCACCCACGGAGTGCACGAGCGGTCGTCGCTCGACGTCACGATAGGAATGGAAGTCCGTGGGCCCAATGAGACTTCCACGTTCCCAGAGGTCGCCTGCGATCTGGCTGCCGAGCTGCCCGGACAACAGCATCATCGGGCCTTCTTCGGCCACTGCTTCGAGGGTCGACACGGCGTCCGGCATGTGCACGGCATCGGCAGCGGTCAGCAGCGTCCCGGACGGCTGAAGCACGGCTCGAGAGGCTGGATCATGTCCGAAGATCGACTCCCCCGAGTATCCGAGGTAATAGAGACAACTGCTGCCGAGCGAGAAACCCTCCTCGAGGATCTCGATCGTCGGCATGACCAGATTGCCGAAGTCCGTTCTGCCGTGTAGAGCATGCACACGTTCGAAGGCCGCCCACGCCCCTGGCACGGCGACGCTTGCCGGCCCGACCATCGTGGTCAGGCCACCGCCATATCCCATGTCGGCGCGAATGGAGACCTCATTCGGCTGAGGCCCGTGGAGGCCAGGAACCGCCATGTAGCCGTCGTGGACCATCGGGTCACCGTCGAACTCCGAGACGGTCACGAACGCCCCCGCACCGGGGGCGGCCACACCGATCTCAGTGAACATCGCCGTGATCGCAGCAGCAATCGCGGCATCAACCGCACCTCCCCCATGGGAGGCGACAGATCCTGCAGCGCGAGCTGCGAGTCTGGAGGGTGCGGCGACAGCGACCTGCATCATGAGCGCAGCACCCTACCCAGCTCGGCGGCCGCCTTCGACATCGGCGAGGCGAATCGAGTCGGCAACGACCTCGATCCTCTCTGACGGCTCCCAGAAGTTCCATGAGGACCTTCGGATGAGTCGCCCGGCAACGTAGACCTCGCTACCGGTGACCAGGTCGTCGACGGCGATCGCGCCAACATGCTCGGGGACGACCACCGGCACCACGTCGAAGCGTTGACGACGCTCGGAGCGGACGTGTACGAGCAGATGGGCACTCCGAGAACCGTCGGATCGTTCCTCGATGTGCGGCGGCACCGCCAGGCGACCACCGACGAGAGCGAGATTGCAGTCCATGACCTTCCCATCATCCACTCGGGGAAGTGCATGGCAACACGCTATGTGGGCGCCCGGACAGAATCACACGGCCAATTCGGCTTCGAGGTCCTCGAGCCATGGCAGCTCGGCATCGTGCTCCCGGATTGCTCCGAGGAACTTGGATGCCGCCTGACCATCGCCGGCTGCGTGAGCCACTCGTGCCGCAACGGCCCAGCGTCGAACCAGGCTCTCCGGGGGATTGGAGACGAGCCGGGCATTGACGACCTTCCAGGCTTCCTCGAGGCGGCTCTGGTCGACCAGATGGCTGGCGTAGACCACCCTCGCCTCGTTGTCGGTGTCGCGCCCGCCGCCGAGCTCGTGGAAGAGCTGATAGGTCTTGTCGACGTCTGCGTCACGCCCGAGGGCACGGAGACAGTCCATCTCGATCGGCATCTGGTCGGTCTCGCCGGACATCCGCCGGAACGCACGCAACTCCTTGAGCGCCTCGTCCCAATTCCCGATGTGGTACGCCGACAGTCCGAGCAGCTCCCGGATGGTCGCCGAGCGGGAAGACGCAGCCTTCGCCCTTCGAAGCGCGGCCGCCGCCGGCTTGTAGCGATCGGCGGCGAAGGCCTCAACACCGGCTTCCAGCTCTCGGATTGCAGCATCACGTCGGTCTTTCGGCGTCGACCTTGTGATCTCCTCTCGAATCCATCGCGGGAGCTGGCCACCGGAGTGGAGCTTCTTGCGGTCCTCCTGGGATGGTCCTCTCCCGCCCGGACGGCCTTGCCGTCCACCCGAACCGCGAGGCTTCTTCCCTGAAGGCCCCTGCCGGCCACCCCCTTGGGTCCCCTGCCGGCGCGCTCCTCCCTTGGACGGCCGGTCCTCATTCGATCGGTTGCGACGGTGTGCGTCAGCCATGTTCGGTTTCCTTTGCAAACAGAAAGAGGGCCGACGATGTCGACCCTCTCAATTTTAATGTCCGGCGGTGACCTACTCTCCCAGGGGGTCGCCCCCCAAGTACCATCGGCGCTGACAGGTTTCACTTCCGTGTTCGGAATGGGAACGGGTGGTTCCCCGTCGCTATCGCCACCGGACAAATCTTCGAGTGTCGGGCAACCCCGAGCACTCCATAGCGAGCACGTGTCTTTGATTTTCAATCCAAGCCCTCGGGCAATTAGTACCGGTCAGCTGAATGCATTACTGCACTTACACTTCCGGCCTATCAACCTGGTCTTCTACCAGGGCCCTTACTGGGTTAACCCCATGGGAAGTCTCATCTCGAGGTGGGCTTCGTACTTAGATGCTTTCAGCACTTATCCCG
>JAHEIN010000087.1 GCA_024639335.1 bacterium
CCCCTCGATGGGTCTACAACCGAACGTGTTCTCGTCTTGCGGGCTAGTGACCGACTGTGTTACTGTGCCTTCCTTGGTTGTCCGGACCCATTCTCAATAGGAGGCAAATCTTGTCCTCGCGCGTCGCTCAGCGCTTCTCATTCGGGAAGATCCCTGAGGTTCTCCCACTCCCAGACCTTCTCGCAGTTCAGCACGAATCGTTTCAATGGTTCCTCGACGAGGGACTCAAGGAGATCTTCGACGAGATCTCACCAATCGAAGACTTCACCGGATCCCTCGCCCTCGAGCTGACCGATCACCGCTTCGGTGAGCCCCTCCTGACGCTCGAAGAGGCCAAGGAGCGTGACGCCAACTATGCGATGCCGTTGTTCGTCACCGCCAGATTCATGAACAAATCGACTGGTGAGATCAAAGAGCAGCAGGTCTTCCTCGGCGACTTCCCGATGATGACCGATGACGGCGTCTTCATCGTGAACGGCACCGAGCGGGTCGTCGTCTCCCAGCTCGTCCGGTCACCAGGCGTCTACTTCGATGCCACGCCGGACAAGACCTCGGACCGCTTCATCTATTCGGGGAAGATGATCCCCGGCCGCGGCGCCTGGCTCGAGTTCGACACCGACAAGCGCGACACCATCGGCGTCCGCGTCGATCGGAAGCGCCGTCAGTACGTCTCGGGTTTCCTTCGGGCGCTCGGCATCGCCGAGACGGACGAGGAGATCCTCGATCTCTTCGATGGCGCCGAGTCGATCCGCAACTCCATCGAGCGCGATCCATCCGACACGAAGGAAGAGGCGCTGGTCGATCTGTACCGCAAACTCCGACCGGGTGAACCCACCACGGTCGAGTCCGCCCGCGGGCTGATCCAGACGCTCTTCCGGAACCCGAAGCGATACGACCTCACCAGGGTCGGTCGGTACAAGCTGAGCCAGAAGTTCCAGTCGGCGGTCCCGGACGACTACCGCGCCGAAGGCCTCCAGCTCCTCCGGGACGAGGACATCGTCGATGCCATCCGGTACCTGGTGAAGATGCATGCCGGTGAGCCGACGATGGTCACCCATGAGGGCGTGGAGATCCCGGTGCGCACCGACGACATCGATCACTTCGGCAACCGCCGGATCCGCACCGTCGGAGAGCTCATCCAGAATCAGATCCGTGTTGGCCTCACCCGGCTCGAGCGGGTCGTCAAGGAGCGGATGACCACTCAGGACCCCGAGGCGATCACGCCCCAGAGCCTGATCAACATCCGTCCCGTCACCGCCTCGATCAAGGAGTTCTTCGGAACCAGCCAGCTCAGCCAGTTCATGGACCAGCCGAACCCGCTTGCCGGTCTCACCCATCGTCGCCGACTCTCGGCGCTCGGCCCGGGTGGGCTCAGCCGGGAGCGTGCCGGCTTCGAGGTTCGTGACGTCCACTCAAGCCACTACGGCCGGATGTGCCCGATCGAGACGCCGGAGGGCCCCAACATCGGCCTGATCGGTTCGTTGGCCACCTACGCGCGGGTCAATCGCTTCGGGTTCATCGAGACGCCGTACCGCAAGGTCCTGAAGGGCGTCGTGACGTCGCAGATCGACTATCTGACGGCCACCGAAGAGGAGCGGTACGTGATCGCCCAGGCGAACGCCCCGCTCGAGCCGAACGGCAAATTCACCAACGACAAGGTGTTGGTTCGTCAGTCCGGTGGTGGTGGCGAGGTCGACATCGTCGACTCGACGGCCGTTGACTACATGGACGTCTCCCCCAAACAGATCGTCTCGGTCTCGACGGCCCTCATCCCTTTCCTCGAGCACGACGACGCCAACCGGGCCCTGATGGGCTCGAACATGCAGCGGCAGGCGGTGCCCCTGCTCAAGGCCGACGCCCCGCTCGTCGGGACCGGTATCGAGCACCGCACGGCCATCGACTCCGGTGACATGGTGCTCTCGACCGTCGACGGCGAGGTCGTGGAGATCACTGGCTCGGAGATCGTGGTCAAGGAGAAGGGTGCGAACAAGAAGCACATTTTCCAGCTCGACAAGTTCGAACGTTCGAACCAGGGCACGTGTATGAATCAGAAGGCGCTGGTCCGTGAAGGCGACAAGGTCGAGGTCGGCGATGTGCTTGCAGACGGCCCCTCTACGGACCAGGGCGAGCTCGCACTCGGCCGGAACCTGATGGTTGCATTCATGCCGTGGAACGGGCACAACTACGAAGACGCCATCATCCTCTCCGAGAAGCTGGTCAAGGACGACATGCTCACGTCGATCCACATCGAGGAGCACGAGATCGACGCCCGCGACACCAAGCTCGGTGCCGAGGAGATCACTCGGGACATCCCCAACGTCGCCGACGAGGTCCTCGCCGACCTCGACGAGAACGGGATCATCCGGGTCGGAGCCGAGGTCGGCCCCGGCGACTATCTCGTCGGGAAGGTCACACCGAAGGGTGAGACCGAGCTGACACCCGAAGAGCGACTCCTGCGAGCGATCTTCGGTGAGAAGGCCCGAGAGGTGCGCGACACCTCGCTCAAAGTCCCGCACGGCGAGTCCGGCAAGGTCATCGCCGTCAAGGTGTTCGAACGTGCCGAAGGCTTCGACCTGCCACCCGGTGTCAATGAGTTGGTCCGCGTCTACGTCGCCAGCCAGCGGAAGATCTCCGAGGGCGACAAGCTCGCCGGCCGTCACGGCAACAAAGGCATCGTCGCCAAGATCCTGCCCGAGGAGGACATGCCGTTCCTGGCCGATGGGACGCCCGTCGACATCATCCTCTCCCCGCTGGGAGTGCCATCCCGGATGAACCTCGGTCAGGTGCTCGAGGTCCACCTTGGATGGGCCGCTTCACGTGGGTGGGACTCGTTCGATGGTGACAGCCCGGCTGGAGTCGGTGCGGAGCCGTGGACGAAGACTGCGACCCCCGTCTTCGACGGAGCACGTGAAGACGAGATCATGAAGGTGCTCGAACATGCCAAGCCCAACCGCGACGGCGTCAAGCTGGTCGGCGGGGATGGCAAGGCGACCCTGTATGACGGACGCACTGGAGAGCCGTTCGACACCGAGATCACCGTGGGATACATGTACATCCTGAAGCTGGTCCACCTCGTCGACGACAAGATCCACGCACGGTCGACCGGCCCTTACTCGATGATCACCCAGCAGCCGCTCGGCGGTAAGGCACAGTTCGGTGGCCAGCGATTCGGTGAGATGGAGGTCTGGGCCCTCGAGGCGTACGGCGCCGCCTACGCGCTCCAGGAGGTCCTCACCATCAAGTCCGATGACGTGCAGGGCCGGGTCAAGGTCTACGAGGCCATCGTCAAGGGCGACAACATCCCCGAACCGGGAATACCGGAGTCTTTCCGGGTGCTCGTCAAGGAGATGCAGAGCCTCTGCCTCAACGTCGAAATGCTGTCTGCCGGTGAGGAAGTGGAGCTCCGCGACCTCGAGGATGAGGGCTTCCGGTCGACGGAGTCCCTCGGCATCGACCTCTCCCGCCCGGAACGTCCCGAAGCCAACGTCTGATGCGGATCGACCGGGCGCCCTCCGGCGCCCGGTCATCCGTCGAATCACCGCCCGCCCAGCCGCCCCCGAATCGATAAGCAAGGAGCACCGTGCCCGCTCAGATCTTCGATGAACTGAAAATCGGCCTCGCCAACTCGGATCAGATCCGTGAATGGTCCTTTGGTGAGGTCAAGAAGCCCGAAACCATCAATTACCGGACGCTCAAACCCGAGAAGGAGGGTCTGTTCGACGAGCGGATCTTCGGCCCCCAGCGGGACTGGGAGTGCTACTGCGGGAAGTACAAGCGGATCCGCTACAAGGGCATCATCTGCGAGCGCTGCGGCGTCGAGGTGACCCGTTCGAAAGTTCGTCGCGAGCGAATGGGTCACATCGAGCTCGCTGCGCCCGTGACCCACATCTGGTTCTTCAAGGGTGTGCCCAGCCGTCTCGGCTACCTGCTGGACATGTCGCCGAAGGACCTCGAGAAGGTCATCTACTTCGCGTCCTACATGATCACCTCGGTCGACGACGAGAAGCGCACCAAGGACCTGCCCGAGCTGGAAGAGGCGATGGAGGCCGAGCTCCAACTCGTGAACGAGGAGTTCGAGGAGTGGCACGAGATCCGTCTCGAAGCGCTCGAAGACGAGCTCGCGCGGATGGAAGAGGGCGGCGCCAAGACCCAGGAGATCAGTGCCCGGCGCCGTGAGGTCGAGCGTGAGATCAAGGATCGCAAGGAGCGTTCCGAGCGCGAGATCATGCTGATCACCGATGCCCTCGACATGTTCAAACGTCTCGAGCCGAAGTCGCTCGTGGAGTCCGAGCAGCTGTGGCGTGAGATCTACGAGCGGTACAACGAGTACTTCACCGGTGGCATGGGCGCCGAAGCGATCAGGGACTTCCTCGGTCGCATCGACCTCGATGCCGAGATGGAGTTTCTCGGCGAGATGCTCGAGGCGAACTCCGCTCAGAAGCGGCAGCGTGCAACGCAGCGTCTGAAGGTCGTCAAGCCGTTCCACGAGGGCAAGAACCTCCCAACCGATCTCATCATGGAGACGATCCCGGTGATTCCCCCGGACCTCCGCCCAATGGTGCAGCTCGACGGTGGTCGGTTCGCCACCTCGGACCTGAACGACCTGTACCGGCGGGTCATCAACCGCAACAATCGACTCAAGCGACTGCTGGATCTGGGAGCCCCCGAGATCATCGTCAACAACGAGAAGCGGATGCTCCAGGAGGCCGTCGACGCCCTGTTCGACAACGGCCGGCGCGGACGTGCGGTGACGGGCCCGGGCAACCGCGCGCTCAAGTCGCTCTCGGACATGCTGAAGGGAAAACAAGGACGGTTCCGTCAGAACCTGCTCGGCAAGCGCGTCGACTACTCGGGCCGTTCGGTCATCGTGGTCGGCCCTCAGCTGAAGCTGCACCAGTGCGGCCTGCCGAAGATCATGGCGCTCGAGCTGTTCAAGCCGTTCGTCATGAAGCGACTCGTCGACCGCGACATCGCCCAGAACATCAAGTCCGCCAAGCGGATGGTCGAGCGTCATCGTCCCCAGGTGTGGGACGTACTCGGCGAAGTGATCCAGGAGCACCCCGTGCTGCTGAACCGTGCGCCAACCCTGCACCGTCTCGGCATCCAGGCGTTCGAGCCGGTGCTGGTGGAAGGCAAGGCGATTCAGATCCATCCCCTGGTCTGCGAGGCCTTCAACGCCGACTTCGACGGTGACCAGATGGCGGTCCACCTGCCGTTGTCCGCCGAGGCTCAGGCCGAGGCGAGGGTCCTGATGCTGTCGACGAACAACGTGCTCCGACCGGCCTCCGGCCGTCCGATCGTCACGCCGTCCCAGGACATGGTCATCGGTGTCTACTACCTCTCTGCCGACGCAATCGGCGAAGAAAGGGGCGCCGGCCGCGCCTTCGGATCCGTTGACGAGGCCGTGATGGCCTACGACCTCGGAGAGCTCGACCTCCACGCTCCGATCAAGCTGCGGGTTGGCGATCTCGCCGGAACTGCGGAGATGCATGCGGACCTGATCGAGACGCTCCCCAACCACGTGACCGATGAGCCGGTTGATGGTTCGAAGCTGCTGGACACGACCCTGGGCCGGGCAATCCTCAACACGGCGTTCCCTGACACGTTCCCGTACATCAACGCCACGGTGATCAAGTCCGACATCGGCCGCATCGTCGAAGCGGTGATCGAGCGGTATCCGCGCTCTGCCGTCGCAGAGACGTTGGACGCCATCAAGACCCTTGGTTTCGAGTACGCCACGAAGGCCGGACTCACCATCGCACTCGACGACGTCAAGACCCCGCCGGACAAGGCGAAGATCCTGGCTGCCTACGAGAAACGCGCGGAGAAGGTCCAATCTCTCTACAACAAGGGCGTTGTGACCGAGGAGGAGCGCCGTCAGGAGCTCATCGAGATCTGGACGGAGGCGACCGACACGGTCAAGGACGCCATGACAGATCACATGAAGAAGGAGGCTTTCAACTCCGTCGACATGATGGTCGGCTCGGGCGCCCGGGGGAACATGATGCAGTTGCGTCAGATCGCCGGAATGCGCGGCCTGGTCGCGAATCCGAAGGGTGACATCATTCCCCGCCCGATCATCTCGAACTTCCGTGAAGGGCTGTCGGTGTTGGAGTACTTCATCTCGACGCACGGTGCCCGAAAGGGTCTGGCCGACACTGCGCTCCGAACTGCCGACTCCGGATATCTGACACGTCGACTGGTCGACGTGTCCCAGGAGCTGATCATCACCGAGGAGGACTGCGAGACCGACAAGGGCATCAAGATCTCTCTGTTGGACAACCGCGGCGTGGTGATCCGCAATATTCGCTCGCGGATCTTCGGTCGTGTGCTCGCCGACGACCTCAAGGTCGATCGGAAGCTGATCGAGACTCGGGACGGTGTCAAGCTCCGTGCCGGCGAAGTGATCACGTCGAAGGCGCTCATAGCCATCGAGGCGGCCGCCCCCGAACTCGAGACGGCTCGGGTGCGCTCGGTTCTGACCTGCGATACGCAGGTGGGTGTCTGCCAGGCGTGCTACGGCATGTCGCTGGCTACCGGCAACACCGTCGAGATCGGCGAGGCGGTCGGCATCATGGCTGCGCAGTCGATCGGCGAGCCAGGCACTCAGCTGACGATGCGGACGTTCCACACCGGTGGTGTGGCGGGTGACGACATCACGCACGGTCTGCCGCGCGTCGTGGAGTTGTTCGAGGCTCGCACCCCGAAGGGCAAGGCCACGCTCACCGTAGAGGGTGGACCGATCCGTGAGATCGACGACGAAGAAGGTCGCCGCCTGGTCATCGAGACCAAGGAGGGCGACGTGGTCTACAAGATCAGCCGTCGCTCTCGCCTGCGTGTGTCCGACGGGGACGTCGTCGAGCCCGGCGAACAACTCACCGAGGGGCCACTCGACCCCAAGGAGGTTCTCGAGATCCGTGGTGTCCGTGCCGCTCAGCAGTATCTGGTCGATCAGGTACAGGAGGTGTACCGGAGCCAGGGCGTCGAGATCCACGACAAGCACATCGAGTTGATCGTGCGTCAGATGCTCAAGCGCATCCGGGTGGTGTCTCCCAACGACGCCGAGTTCCTCCCAGCGGAGCTGGTCGACGACCAGCGTTTCCGTGAGACCAACCGTGAATTGGTCGGCGACGGCAAACAACCTGCCGAGGGACGACCGGAGCTGATGGGGATCACCAAGGCGTCGCTCGCTACCGACTCGTGGCTGTCTGCGGCTTCGTTCCAGGAGACGACACGTGTGCTCACCGACGCCGCCGTCGGTGGGAAGTCGGACCACATGCGTGGTCTCAAGGAGAACGTGATCATCGGCAAGCTGATCCCTGCCGGGACCGGCTCTCCGGAGTACCAGTCGCTGCAACCCGCACTGCCGGGAGCAACGACCGTGGCCTCGCTGGGCATCCTCGGCGACATGCCATCGGGCGATGGTGGCGATGTTGGTCTGCCGGAGAATCCGGCGGAGTGGCTGGCGAGCCTCGGCAACCAGGACGAATCCGAAGAGGAGTGACCGCCTGCGGTGACGATTGAAAAGGGCCGGTGCGTGGATGCTCCGGCCCTTTTCGATGTCTGCGCTCTCCGGACTCTAACCATATTTAGTGCTAAACGCAATCGATTGCAGGGCACGCGCTAGGAGGGCGTCGAAATCGACGGAGAAATACGAGACGGCCGAACCCGAAGGTCCGGCCGTCCGTGTGCTCCGAGGGACCGACAGCGCAGACATCGGGTATCCCATCGGAGCAACCCTGGTAGGTCGCTCGGCCGATCTGAGGCCTTCTGACATTTTGACACAGCGCCCAACAACGTCCACAACTCTGAGGAGATCATTTCCCCGTGCAACGGTGGGACTAGTGCTTTGGCAGACATTGGCAATCGTAGCGTGGCGGCGTGAGTAGTTCGCCGGAAACGCCAGCGGCGTGCAACTATAGTTGCAGGGGTGAACGTTCTCCTCATCGACGACGATTCAGACGATGCAGACCTGGTGCGTCGAGAACTGGAGCGTTACGGCATCGAGGTCGAGTGGGCTGCAGGATTCGACTCCGGTGTCGAATCCTTCGAAAGCCGCCGTTTCGATGCCGTTCTGGTCGATCACTTTCTCGGCGCCCGAACCGGCCTCGAGTTCCTGAGGCTCGTCGGCGCTCGGAATCCAAGTGTCCCTGTCATCCTCATCACGGGTTTCGAATCCCAAGAAGTCGACGACGCTGCACTCGAGGCCGGTGCGGCAGGATTCGTGCTGAAGGACGATGCGCGTGGCGATCTGCTGAGCCGCACCATCCGATACGCCGTCCGGGCGAGCCAGAGCCAGGGGTCGTCGCCCCGTCAGGATCCGCGGCCCAAACCGGGTGGCAAGGACTTGACGCTGCAGGTCGCGCTGTCCCGGGGGATGACGATCCGGGACGCGGCTCGGGCGGCGGGGATGTCGGAGCGAACGGCCTACCGACGAATGAACGACCCGGTGTTCCAGGATCAGCTCGCACACCTCGAGTCCGAGCTGCGCCAGCGCATGGTGGACAGGACAGTCGAAGACATCCTCAGATCCGAGTAGTCCGATCTCCGACATCCGATAATCGCTTCTCGTGATCCGGCCGCCTCCTGGCCGCGTTGCTCAGGGGTCTTCCCTTGTCGTCCGCTTTCATGGTGGAGGGCCGCATGCGAGTCGCAAGTCACGGAACCGCAGTGCCGGTCGGGCGATCGTGATCGCTCTGTGGTTCGTAGTGACACCCAAGTCGGCGAAGTGGCTGATCTTCGTGATCTCGTTTGCGCTGGGGTGGAGCCTGGCTCGGGAGTGGCGGCTTGGGGATCGGCCTTTCCTATCCTCGCTTGCGGGGTTCGGATTGTTCGGGTCTCTCTGGATCGACGAACGCTTGCCGAGATGGGCCGCAGCGTTGGCACTCGGTCTCGGCATCTCGTTGATGCAAGGCTTTCCGGTGGGAATCATCGGCATGCCACTCGCAATTTGCATGATCGTGATAGGAGAGCCGGCGCATGACCACTGGCCGGCGAGGGACCCCGGCTGAGTTTCTGCCAGTCCCAGCTTGGAGGGCTCTCTTCGGAGGGCGGGAGTCGGACGGCGCAAGGCGGGCGAGCGCCAGCGAGGTTGCGTTTTGACCACGTGTTCGGGGTCCCATATACTGACGAATCGCAGTTTCAGTGCGTCTTGCCTGAAACCGCACTTCCTTCTCTCTCGATGGGTCGCTTTCGCTAGCGGTGTGTCTGGGAAGCGGAGCAGATACCTTTGGGAACCGAGAATCGTGCGCACCGGAATCGGTGCCCAGCGTCAGGAGAAAGTTTTGCCGACGATCCAGCAGCTCGTCCGCGACGGCCGGAAGAAGAAGAAGAAGAAGGTCAAGACCGCTGGTCTCGCCGGTGCCCCGCAGCGTCGAGGTGTTTGTACTCGCGTCTACACCGTGAGCCCCAAGAAGCCGAACTCCGCCCTCCGCAAGGTCTGTCGCGTTCGCCTGTCGTCGGGCATGGAAGTAACCGCCTATATCCCGGGTGAGGGCCACAACCTCCAGGAGCACAGCATCGTGCTCGTCCGTGGCGGTCGCGTACGCGATCTCCCCGGAGTGCGCTACAAAGTGGTTCGCGGAGCGCTCGACGCCGCGTCCGTCCAAGACCGCAAGCAGGCTCGTTCCCGCTACGGAACGAAGAAGGAGTCCTGACATGCGTCGCGCCCCGGCACAGAAACGGAAGATCGAACCGGATCCGGTATTCAAGAGCGTCCTCGTCAGCCAGGTCATAAACAAGATCCTGCTCAAGGGGAAAAAGGACACTGCGCGCAAGATCGTCTATGACGCACTCGAGATCGTCGAGCGTCGCGTCAACCAGGACCCCACCATCGTGCTCAAGCGTGCGATCGAGAACATCAGACCTCAGGTCGAGGTTCGCTCGCGGCGAGTCGGGGGATCCTCCTATCAGGTTCCCGTCGAGGTTCCCCCCCGCCGGTCCAACACGCTGGCCGTGCGCTGGCTTGTCAACTTCGCCCGCAAGCGACGTGAGCCGAGGATGGCCATGCGTCTCGCCAACGAGATCATGGATGCATCGAACAATTCCGGCGCCGCCGTCAAGCGCAAAGAGGACATCCACAAGATGGCGGAGTCCAACCGGGCCTTCGCCCACTACCGCTGGTAGTCCGCCAAACGTTCTGACGCCCAGCAGTCCCACTTCCACCTCGGTCGTGGGATTGTTGGATTCACGACCTGATCCAGAAAGAGACCAATGAGCAAGAGAAGTGCGCCCCTCGACAAGGTACGCAACATCGGAATCATGGCCCACATCGACGCGGGCAAGACGACGCTGACCGAGCGGATCCTCTTCTACACCGGCCGCAACTACAAGATCGGTGAGGTCCACGAGGGCGCTGCGACCATGGACTGGATGGAGCAGGAGCAGGAGCGGGGCATCACCATCACCTCCGCCGCCACGACATGCGAGTGGGATGGTCACACGATCAACATCATCGACACCCCCGGCCACGTCGACTTCACCGTCGAAGTGGAGCGCAGCCTGCGGGTCCTCGACGGTGCAGTCGCAGTCTTCGACGGTGTCGCCGGCGTCGAGCCCCAGTCGGAGACCGTCTGGCGGCAGGCCGACCGTTACGGCGTTCCGCGGATCTGCTTCATCAACAAGCTCGACCGCACCGGAGCAGACTTCTACGCCGACGTTCAGTCCATCATCGATCGGCTTGGCGCCAAGCCACTGGTCATGCAGCTGCCGGTGGGTGCCGAATCCGACTTCCACGGCGTCGTCGACCTGGTCGAGATGAACGCCAAGATCTGGCTCGACGACATCGGCAAGGAATGGGAGATCACCGAGATCCCTGACGAGCTCGCCGATCGGGCCGTCCAGCACCGGTCGGAGCTCGTCGAGTCGGTCGCCGAGGTCAACGAAAACCTCCTCGAGGCGTTCTTCGAGAACGGTGACCTGACGGCTGAGCAGATTCGCGACGGTGTCCGCATCGGCACGCTGGCGCACGAGTTCACGCCGGTCTTCTGTGGCTCTGCCTTCAAGAACAAGGGCGTCCAGCTTCTCCTGGACGCCGTGGTCGCCTACCTGCCCAGCCCGCTCGATCTCCCTCCGGTCACCGGTTTCAAGCCGGGAGCCGAGGACAACGAGCTCAACCGGCAGGCAGACGACAGCGAGCCCTTCGCCGCGCTCGCCTTCAAGATCATGTCCGACCCTCATGTCGGCAAGCTCACCTACTTCCGGGTCTACTCCGGCTCGATGAACAAGGGCGACACCATCGTCAACACGACGAACGGCAAGAAGGAGCGCATCGGGCGGTTGCTGCGCATGCATGCCAACACCCGAGAGGACATCGACACCATCTACACGGGCGACATCGTCGCCGGCGTCGGTCTGAAGACCGTCAAGACCGGTGACACGCTGTCCGACTCGAACAATGCCATCCAGCTCGAATCGATGACGTTCCCCGCCCCGGTGATCTCCGTCGCGATCGAGCCCAAGACCAAGTCCGACGAGGAGAAACTCTCCGAGGCGCTGCAGAAGCTCGCCGAGGAGGATCCGACGTTCGTCGTCCGTTCCGATGAAGAGACCGGTCAGACGATCATCGCAGGAATGGGCGAGCTGCACCTCGAAGTGCTGGTCGACCGACTGCTGCGCGAGTTCCGGGTCGACGCCAACGTCGGAAAGCCGCAGGTCGCGTACCGCGAGACTCTCAAGCGCACGATCGAGAAGGTCGACCTGAAGTACGCCAAGCAGACCGGTGGCAAGGGGCAGTATGCCCATGTCATCCTCGATCTCGAGCCGACCGGCCCCGGTGGCGGGTTCGAGTTCGTCGATGCAATCAAAGGCGGACGTGTCCCCCGTGAGTACATCCCGTCGGTCGGCAACGGTGTCGCGGATGCCCTCGACAATGGTGTGCTTGCCGGCTACCCGCTGGTGGACCTCAGAGTCACGCTGGTGGACGGTTCGTACCACGATGTCGACTCTTCGGAGATGGCATTCCGTATCGCCGGATCCATGGCGCTGCAGGAAGGAGCGCGCAAGGCGGGTGTCAAACTCCTGGAACCGGTGATGGAGGTCGAGGTCACGACTCCGGAGGACTACATGGGTGAGGTCATCGGCGACCTCAATTCTCGCCGTGGTCAGATCGAATCGATGACCGACCGCACCGGCGTCAAGGTGGTCAAGGCGCTCGTCCCGCTGTCCGAGATGTTCGGATACGTCGGTGACCTGCGCTCCAAGACCCAGGGCCGAGCGAACTACAGCATGCAGTTCCACTCGTACCAGGACGTCCCGAACACAATTTCAGAAGAAATCGTCGCAAGCCGCCGAGGCGAGTGACCGAGGAGAGGGAGAAACTCCATGGCAAAGGCAAAGTTCGATCGTACGAAGCCGCATGTGAATGTTGGCACGATGGGTCATATTGATCATGGGAAGACGACGTTGACGGCGGCGATCACCAAGACGTTGGCTGAGCGTGTT
>JAHEIN010000008.1 GCA_024639335.1 bacterium
GCATCGCGGCGCTTGGTGTCCTGCATCTCGAGGATGGTGTCGACGGACTCCTCACGTGCCTCTTCGATGAAGGCACAGGTGTTGACCATCACCACATCGGCCGCCTCGGGGGAGTCGGCCAGTCGATATCCGGCCTCGTCGAGCATGACTTCGACCTTCTCGGAATCGACCTGATTCTTGGCGCAGCCGAGCGTTGTCAGCCAGACGGTTGGGGTGGAGGGCATCGGCGGCAAGTGTAGGACTGCGCCGAGAGCACCTCCGACGCAGGTGCCGCGGTATCAGGCGGCCCGGGTCGTACTCTGTTGGATCGTGAACCAGTCAGACCGCATCCGAGACCGACAGCGGGATCGCCTGACGCCGACTCGACGGAGTGCCGGCGCGTTGGCCTCCCGCCGTGAACACCCGGGGATCGGCGCCACTCGAACCGCCGTTCGGCGGCTCGTCGCCGTGCTCACCGCCCACGGGCCGAGCCTCCCCGAAGCCACGCCGGATCTCAGGATCCGATCAACCCGCTGAGAAACTGCGACACCGCGGTGGCAACGGCACGTCGTTGCTCTGCAGGGGCGATCGACGCCTCGCCATCACGCGGTTGCCGGCCGTACGATCCGAACTGGGCGTGGTTCCCACCTTGGACGAGCACGAACTCGGTGTCGTCGGGGAGCTGCGGGCGTGCACCGAGCACGTCGTCTGGCGTGGCGAGGAGATCGCGGTCCGCGTAGATCGCAACCACCTCCAATCCAGAGTCGCCACGGAGATCGAGACCGCCCTCCGGGTACGCGGCGAGCAGCACGAGACCGTCGACCTCGTTGGACTCAGACGCGAACCGGGCGGCCATGGCACCGCCGAGCGAGTGTCCGCCTACCGCCCAGGTGTCGATGCCCTCGAAGGTGTCGATCGTCGGCTGCGCCATGTCGGCGTCGAGGATTGGAAGGCCTAGCGGCGCCTGGTGGATCGTGACGAAGAACCCGGCGTCGGCGATGTCGGATGCCAGTGGCGCGTATGCGGCCGGCTCGACGCCCGCCCCCTGATAGAGGATCAGACCCGCTGGTGCGTCCTCGCGCCCGAACGAATACAGGCACGGATCAGGGCACTCCCGACCTGCTGTTTCTGCGATCGCGACTGCGTCTGCGTCGGCCTCGAGCGAGAAGAACACAGCCCACACGACGGCCAGCGCCACGATCAGCACGGCGGCGATCGCCACGGCGACCCTGCCTCTGGTCACAGCGGGGCCACGGTCCGACTTCGCCTGTCGAACGAGAGGCGAGAGACGTAGCCGGCAGCCCGAGCGGCAGCCACCACCTCCTCGTGGCCCCAGGCCGCCTGGGCGGGCGTGTGGCCGTCGGAGGCCAGCGTGATCGGAACCCCGGCGTCGTGGAACATCTGGAGAAACCTCGGCGACGGGTATACCTCGTCGGCCGGGTTTCGCAGACCCTGGCTCGACACCTCCACTGCCGTGCCCGTCAGCGCCGCAGCCTCGACGACCGCCGCATACATGTCGATGGGCTCCGCATCGGGCCTGTGGCCGTACTTCTTGCAGACGTCGACGTGTGCGAGGACGTCGACGGTGCCGGATCCGGCGAGCGCTTCGACCAACTCGAAGTAGTCGGACCACGCCTGATCGATTCCGCGCCGGTCGAACTCCCAGGTGACATCCGACGAGTCGATCGCCCACGGCCCGATCCAATGGACCGAGCCGATCAAGAAGTCCCATGGATACGGCTCGATGAGATCGAGAACCGCATCGATCGATTCTGGGAAGAAGTCGATCTCGAGCCCGAGTTGTACCGGCAACCCGCCATCCTTGGCAGCGAGAACGACGTCGACGTAGCGTTCGAGCGACAGCGTGCGATCGGCCTCGACGAACGCCTCGGTGTGCGCGCTCAGTTCCGGGTGACCCGGCCCGTCCCAGAAACGCCCCAGTGTTTCGGCGGCTTCGGCACAGCGATAGAGGTGCTCGGTGAACCCCAGCTCGGTGACACCGGCTGCTGCTGCGTGCTCGACGTACTCCTCGATGAGCCCCGGCCGATACTCCGCCTGGGGGTGGGCGACGCCGGAGTCGTTGTGCGGATGGAGGTGGAGGTGATGATCGGACACCGCTCAGCGGACCTGTTCCACGAGCCCCTGCAGGGGGCCCGGTCCAACGGCATCTGCGACGACGTTCCATGTCGCAGGCGAGATCTCGCCATCGTTCTCCAGCTCTGAGGCAGCCAAGTACACCGCATCGGCCAGCCGGGCGAAGAGACCCACCTGATCTCGCTCGACGGCGGCGGCGACGGCGCTCCGGGCAGCGGCCGGCTCTCCACGACCGAGCGCCTCGATCGCTCGCTCCGCCGCCGTGAGCGCCTGACGCTGGGCTTGTCCGTCCATGTTCGGAACGCTAACCCGACTCACTCGATTGCTCACAGTCGACCTGTCCGCCACTCGGAGGGTTAGCGTGTGACCGATGGATTCTCCCGTTCCTCGCTGGCTCCAGGTGACGGCCGCCGTCGGATGGCGGCTGTTGGTGCTCGGTGCAGTCGTTTGGGGGGCGACGATCATCCTCGCCGAGCTCAGAGTCCTGATCATCCCTGCCGTGCTGAGCCTCTTCGTGGGTTGCCTCGCCACACCCGTGAGTGAGCGCCTGAAAGCCCGCGGGCTCGGCAGACTCCCCACGACCCTGATCGTCTTCGCCGGGACGGCATTGGCATTCACCGGCGTCGTGTGGTTCATCTCGAGCCAGATCGCAAACAGCATCGACGAGATCAACGAATCGATCGACGAGGCAACGGTCCAGATCACCGAGTGGCTCGCCGACGGCCCATTCGGCCTGACCGAGGCGCGGATCGACGAGCTGATCGACCAGGCCCGACAGACGATCACAGACAACTCCGAGGGTCTGATCGGCGGTCTCGCCGGTGGCGCCGCGACCGTCCTGGAGATCATCACCGGGTTCCTGCTGATGCTGGTCTTCGCATTCTTCATCATCAAGGACGGAGATCGCTTCTGGACCTGGCTGGTGGGAATCATCGACGAGGGCGAGCGGCGGGAGCGGGTGGAGCGCGTCGGGCAGCGATCCTGGGTGACCTTGCGAAACTACCTGGGCGGGACGGCTCTCGTCGGCTTGGCCGACGCCGTCCTCATCGGAATCGGGTTGCTCATCCTCGGCGTGCCGCTCGTGGTGCCTCTGGCACTGCTCGTGTTCTTCGGAGCCTTCTTCCCACTGATCGGCGCGACCATCTCCGGAGCCATTGCTGTGCTCGTCGCTCTCGCAACGGTCGGAGTCGTCCAGGCGCTCATCCTGGCCGGGATCGTGCTGGGCGTACAGCGGGTCGAAGGCGACATCCTGATGCCAATCCTGATCGGCAAAGCCGTGGACATGCACCCGCTGCTGATCATCGTCGCGCTCACGATCGGATTCGTCGTCGCCGGTCTGATCGGAGGCTTCCTCGCAGTCCCGCTCCTCGCCGTGGGAATCGTCATCGTGAAGGACTTTGCGAGCCCGGATGCCACTTCCCCGCCCGAGTCCGGCGCTGCCGAAGCCTGAGCAGGCGGACTTGCGCCATGCGCCAACGGCCTCGCGCCTTCGGGTGCGTCAGATGGATCTGACGTGATTCGCTGCGGGCAGGCGAGCCCAGCCTCTACCCGTCGGCCGTCACGACCGAGAACGGACGACCGGCAGCCGACAACGCCAATGCGAGCGAAGCGAGCGAGGCCGCTACACCTCGGTGTACAGGTAGGGCCGAAGCACGTCGAGTCGCTCCTCCATCGTGCTCTCGTCGAGCCAGCGCAGGGTCGCCGCAACCGTCGACAGCAAGGGGTTGCCATCCTGTGGTGTGAAGCAGAACCCGACGAGTTCGTTTCCTCCTCGCACGGCAAGCGTGTCGAGTGACACCACGGCCTGGGCGAGGATCCGACCGTAATACCCGTGGTCGCGCCCGAAGGAGAACACCTCGTTGGCCGACCGCTTGAGAGTGACGGCGACCCTGGTGTTGGCGTTGAGACGATCTATCGCCTCGTCCACCGTGATCTCACGGTCGAGTTTGAGCGAGAAATGGATCGAGTGCATGTACTGGGTGTTGAGCTTCAGCGCCGAGGAGTACACGTTGAGGTCGTATCCCATCGTCTCGAACAGACCATGGGCATCTCTGGCATGGTGGGTGCCGAACCGGTCGTCCTTGTGAGGCTCCACGGTTGGGCTCGCCACGAAACCGGAGCCCTGGCTGATGTCGTTGGCCCGCCGGATACAGAGGAACCGCCCGTCTTCGAGATGTGACTCGCCGTCCGGATCCATCGCCAGGGTCTTGATGAGCGCAGCGATGTTGTGGGTGTTGCACGACACGATGTGGAGGAAGCGGTCGTCGAGAGAGACCACACGATCGTTGATTCCCCGGGCATACATCTTTCCGAAGCCGAACTCAGAGCCCTGAGCCAAGAACCCCAGCGGGCCCTCGGCGTGATCGTAGAACTCACCCTTCATCTGATTGCCGACCGGGGTGCAGTCGATCACCACCGATGCCCGCTCGATCGCCTCGATCGCCCCGTACTTCGGAGCGTGTCCGAGCTCCTCGAAGGCGGCCTGGCGGTCCTCGTCGACCACCAGGACCGCTCCTCGTCGAACCAGATCGTTGATCTTCGCCCGTTCGGTCGCGAGAGGAGTCCGTTTGTGGAATGTCACCTCTTCGAGGCCGAAGTCGTCCCGGTGATCGGCAAGGAGGCCGATCAGCGGCTCACCGATGGTTCCGGTGCCGATCACATGGACGATGGACATGTTCCTCCTCAGAATTGCTCTTCTTCTGTGCTTCCAACCAGCGCCAGTGTCGAAGCGCTCCCTCCCGAGATCACATTCGACACCTCGTCGAAGTACCCGGCGCCGACTTCGCGCTGGTGGCGCGTCGCCGTGTAACCGTCGTCCTCCATCGCAAACTCGCGCTGTTGCAGTCTGACATATGCAGTCATGCCTTCGTCGGCATATCCGCTTGCAAGTTCGAACATCGACGCGTTCAGGGCGTGGAAACCGGCCAGAGTGATGAACTGGAACTTGTGACCCATCTCACTCAACGCCCGCTGGAACTTGGCGATCGTTGCGTCGTCGAGATGATGCTTCCAGTTGAACGACGGTGAGCAGTTGTACGCCAGCATCTTGCCGGGGTACTTGGCATGGATCGCATCGGCAAAGCGACGGGCTTCGTCGAGATCTGGCTTCGCCGTCTCGCACCAGATCAGGTCGGAGTACGGGGCGTAGGCGAGACCGCGGTCGATCGCCTGGTCGAGACCGGCGTTCACCCGGAAGAATCCCTCGGCGGTGCGGTCGCCCGTGCAGAACCGCTGATCTCTCGTGTCGATGTCCGAAGTCAGCAGGTTCGCCGCATTCGCGTCGGTACGCGCCACGACGATCGTGGGCACACCGAGGACGTCCGCAGCGAGTCTGGCAGCCGTCAGGGTGCGGATGTGCTGGCTGGTCGGGACCAGGACTTTGCCGCCCATGTGGCCGCACTTCTTCTCCGACGCCAATTGGTCCTCGAAGTGAACGCCGGCGGCGCCCGCAGCGATGAAGCTCTTGGTCAATTCGAAGACGTTGAGCGCCCCTCCGAAACCGGCCTCACCGTCGGCGACGATCGGAGCGAAGGTCCGGGCTTCGGTGTCGCCCTCCGACCAGGCGATCTGATCGGCGCGCCGGAATGCGTTGTTGATCCGCTCCACCAACGCCGGTGCCGAGTTCGCCGGGTAGAGAGACTGATCGGGATAGACCTGACCCGCCAGGTTGGCGTCTCCGGCCACCTGCCAGCCCGACAGATAGATCGCCTCGAGGCCGGCCTTGACCATCTGAACCGCCTGGCCGCCCGACATCGCTCCGAGCGCGTTGACGTAGTCACGGGTGGTCATCAGCTCCCACAGCCGCTCCGACATCGTCTTTGCGACGTTGTAGGACTCACGCATGCTGCCTCGCAGCCGGACGACGTCCTCGGCGCTGTATGGGCGGGTGATCCCCGTCCAACGGGGGTTGGCTGCCCAATCGTGCTCGAGTTCGGCGACTTGCTGGGCGAATGTGGTGGTCTGGTTCATTGTTGCTCTCCTCTCGGTGATCCTCAGGTGAGGTGGTCGTAGGCGACGAGTGTCAGGAATTCGGTGAAATCCGGGTTCAATGCGACATCGAGGAACACCTCGACGGCCAGCGGGCTCACCTCGAGCTTGGCCACCTCTTCATCGGTGAGCCGCCGGACGACGTCGGCCGTGATCTCGCCGAGCTCTGAGGTGTCGACACCGTGATTGACCCATTGCCAGATCTGGCTCCGCGAGATCTCCGCAGTGGCCACGTCCTCCATCAGGTTGTCGATCCCGGCCGCGCCGGTACCGGCGAGCCACGAGTCGAGATATCGGATCCCGACGTTGATGTTCGTGCGCAGGCCCGCTTCGGTCACTTGGCCATCGGGGATGCTCACGTTCAAGAGGTCGGCGGCCGAGATCGCCACGTCGCGTTGGCGGTCGAGCTGGTTCGGCCGTTCACCGAGCACCTCGTCGAACTCGGCTCGTGCGACGCCGACCAGCCCGGGGTGGGCGACCCACGTGCCGTCACATCCTGCTTCGGCTTCGCGCCGCTTGTCCTCGCCGACCTTGGTGAAAGCCGCCTCGGTGACCTCGGGATCGGAGCGGTTGGGAATGAACGCGGCCATACCGCCGATGGCGTGCGCACCGCGACGATGACAGGTGGCGACCTGCAGCTCGGTGTAGGCGTGCATGAACGGGGTGGTCATGGTCACGGCGGAGCGATCCGGCAGCACGAATTCAGGCTGGTTCCTGAACTTCTTGATCACCGAGAAGATGTAGTCCCACCTGCCGGCGTTGAGCCCCGCAGAGTGGTCTTTCAGCTCGTAGAGGATCTCGTCCATCTGGAACGCAGCGGTGATCGTCTCGATCAGGACCGTCGCCCTGATCGTTCCGATCGGCAAGTCGAGGAGCTCTTGGGCCTTGACGAACACGTCGTTCCACAACCGAGCCTCGTGGTGATGCTCCAGCTTCGGCAGGTAGAAGTACGGTCCAGAGCCGCGTTCGATCGCCACGCGCCCACCGTGGAAGAGATAGAGGCCGAAGTCGAAGAGCGACGCCGGGACCGGTTCACCATCGACGATGGCGTGCTTCTCGACCAGATGCCACCCCCGCGGTCGGACCATCAAGGTGGCGAGGTCTTCGCCGAGTTCGTAGCGCTTGGCATCGGTTTCGAGGGTGAGCGTCCGACGCTGTGCCTCCAGGAGGTTGCGCTGACCCAAGACGACGTTCTCCCAAGTGGGCGTGCAGGCGTCTTCGAAGTCCGCCATGAAGACGTTCGCCCCCGAATTGAGGGCGTTGATGACCATCTTGGCGTCGACCGGCCCGGTGATCTCCACCCGTCGATCCGTCAAGTCGTGCGCCGGTGGGACGACGCTCCAATCGGCCTGTCGGATCGAGGCGGTCGACGTCTCGAAGTCGAGTGAGCCTCCGGCGTCGAGCGCCCGCTGGCGCTCCTCTCGGGCAGCCAACAGTCCCAGCCGGATCGCCCGAAACTCTCGGGTGAGCTCGACCACGAATGCCAGCGCCTCGTCGCTGAGGATCTCGGGATCGAGGTTGGGGGCGGTCAGTTCGATCTCTGCAGTTTTGGTGCTCATTCCGTCGATGTTTCACGCCGATCACACAGAATTTGCGACTTCGCTCCAAAAGAATCGACTATCTTTCGTATCACGCAAGCAATGGTGCATCTCTCATGACGCTCGACCCGCTCGTGTTCGGTCACCGGCTCCGACACTTCCGCCGGAGCAGGAACATGACACTCGACGATCTCGGCCAGGTCATCGGACGGCCGGCTCCCTATCTCTCTCTGGTCGAGAACGGCAAGCGTGACGTCAAGCTCGGCCAGATCACGGCCCTCGCCGACGCCGTCGGTGTATCGGTGGCCGAGCTCTTGGAAGACGCACCGCCCGATCGGCGGTCCGAGCTGGAGATTCGACTCGAACGTGCGCAGCAGCATCCTGTGTACCGGCGGCTGGGACTCCCTCATCTCAAGCCCACCGCCAAGACGCCGGACGACGTGCTGGATCATCTGCTCGCCCTCTTCGAAGTCGCAGCAGTGGACACCCCCGTCCAGGCCGCCACCGCCGACGATCTCCGCCGCTCCAGCGCCGACTGCACTCGCCGGCTCGCCGACGTCGACGGCCGACTCGTCGACGTCGAACTGGGAGCCGCCAGGCTGCTGGACGATGCCGGCGTCGACGCCACGGGGCCGCTCACCACCCGAGACCTCACCACGCTCGCCGATCACGTCGGGTACCGCGTCCTGGCCGTCGACGACATCCCCAAATCGGTGCGATCGATCGTCGACGACACCCGCAAGCAGATCTATGTAGCGCAGCGCAACGAGCTTCGAACACGGCAGGCACGCAAAGCCATCCTTCAAACGCTCGCCCACCGGGTACTCGGACACTCCGAACCGTCCAGCCCTTTCGAGATGCTGTGGCAGCGGGTCGAAACGGCCTACTTCGCCGCAGCAGTCCTCGTGCCCGAGCGCTCGGCCCAGGCTTTTCTCCGCTCGGCGAAGGAGCGCCGCGACATCTCGATCGAGGACCTGAAGGAGCGCTTCTACGTTTCCTATGAGATGGCAGCTCAGCGCTTCACGAACCTCGCGACCACCGGTCTGGGAATCCGCTGCCACTTCATCCGAAGCCGGGACGACGGCACGGTCGTGAAGGCATACGCCAACGACGACGCTCCGCTCCCCCGCGACGCCTTCGGAGGAAGCGAAGGGCTGCGGCTGTGCCGGCAATTCTCTGCCAGGACTGCCTACGAATCCGAACGCGGCTACGACCTCTACAGCCAATTCACCGACACGCCCGCAGGTTCGTTTCTCTGCTCCACTCACCTCGACGCAGCCGGTGACGGAGACGCCTTCACGGTCGGTGTGCAGTTCGCCGATGCCCGCTACTTCCGGGCCCGACGGACCGATCAACATCGGGTCTCGAAGTGCCCCAGAGGCGAATGCTGCCACCGACCCGCCGAGAACGAATACGTGCCGGGGATCGTGGTCCACCCCCGAATCCAGGACCGACTCGTCTCGGTACTCGTCCCGAGCCTCGATCCACCGGTCGATTCCGCCGAGATCGCCGAGTTCGCCGAGCGGCACGACGTGGAAGAAACATCTTCACTTTTCGACGAACTCCAATAACCTGTGGGTAAGCCACCCGAGGGAGGTGAGGTGCATGTCGACATACGAAGGTTCCTTGAGAGTCCCCGGCGACGAGGGGCCCCCCCTCGGCGTGACGATCGACCTGACCGGTGACCGGTTCCGCGTGAGCGCCGGCGGCTCGGAGATCGGCAATTGGTCGAAATCCGAGATCCGCGTCAACGCACTCCCCGACGGCTTCCACCTGCGCGCCGAAGGCGAAGAGGTCTTGCTCGACATCACCGACGATGCACAGTTCGCAGTCGATCTCGGGCTCCGCACTGCGCCACCGCACCTCCGGCGCCGCATGAGCGCGCTGATGCGCAACGACTGATCCTCAGGCCAGGAACAGCGTCGGCTCCTCCAGGTTCTCGACGACGGTCGCCAGAAACCTTCGGCCTCCGGAGCCGTCGATGACCCGATGGTCGTACGACAGGGAGAGCGGCATCATCGGGGCGATCTCGAGCCGCCCGCCACGCGCCACCGGTGTGTGCTCCGCCTTGCCGACGCTGAGAATGCCGGTCGTCCCGTGCGGCACGATCGGGGTCCCGTACCCACCGCCGACGGCCCCGACGTTGGAGACGGTGAACGCCTGACCGCCCAAGGCCTGGGCAGGGAGCTGCCTGCTGCGAGCCAATCGAGAAAGGCGCGTGATCTCGGCGCTCAGTGCCACGAGATCATGCTTGCCAGGATCCTCGACCACGACCACCATGAGCCCATCGTCGGTATCGACTGCCACCCCGATGTGGATGCGTTCGGGATAGGTGAGCGTCTCACCGTCCAGGCGAGCCGCCATCTCTCGATGCTGCCCGAGTGCGGTCACGACCGCCTTGACGATCATGGCATCCATCGAAACTGGAGCGTTCCTCCTCCGTTTCAGTGCTTCGCGGGATGCAAACAGACGCGTCACGTCGGCAGAATCGAACGCCGTCACGTGCGGGATCTCCCGCCACGACGCCGAGACCCGCTCTCCGATCGTTCGGCGCAACTTCGACAGATGGACCACCTCACCCCGGTCCGAGGTGCCGGCCTCCCGCTGCGGCGGTCGTTCCTCGCCAACCGACGCAGACTGCTCGGCGCCTGCTGTGTCGTCTTCGGCTGCATCCGCCGGCGACGTGTCCTCTGCAGCTCTGCGGACGTCGTCTCGGGTGATACGGCCCTCCGCACCGGTGCCGGTCACCGATGCGAGGTCGACGTCGAGGTCCTTGGCCAGCCTCCGAACGACTGGGAGCGCTTCGATCGGCGTCGGCTCAGAGGTGGCAGAGGAGGCGGTCTGGCGAGGTGGGAGATCGACGGCTTGGTCGGAGAGCGTCCCCACGATCGGTGCCGACTCACGTGACAGCGCGTCTGCCGGGGATTCGTCGACGGTCTGGATCGTCGCCAGCACCGCTCCGACCTCCAGCACGGTTCCCTCGGGTGCGCCGTGAGCGACCACGACCCCCGCCCACGGCGTTGGGATCTCCATGAGCGCCTTGTCGGTCTCGATCTCGACGATCGACTGATCGACATCCACCGGGTCGCCTTCACCGACGAGCCATCGGATGATCTCGGCCTCGGTCAGGCCTTCGCCGATATCCGGGAGGAGGAACTCCTTGGCCATCTGCTACACCGACTCTTCCACGGTCGATCGGGCAGCGGCCACTATCCGATCCGTGGATGGGAGGTACAGGTGCTCCGAACGCTTCAACGGAAAGACGGTGTCCCAACCGGTCACTCTCCGAACCGGCGCTGAAAGCGAGAAGATCGCCCGCTCGGAGATGAGGGCCGACACCTCCGACATGAAGCCGGCGGTTCGGGGTGCCTCGGAGACCAGCACGGCTCGACTGGTCTTCCGAACCGAGGAAAGGACTGCCTCGGTATCCAAGGGCGTCAACGTCCTGAGGTCGATCAGCTCGGTTGAGATCCCGTCGTCGGTCAGCCGCTTCACCGCCTCGCGACATTCCTTCATCATCGCCCCATACGAGATCAGGCTCAGGTCACGTCCCTCGTTCTCCACACTGGCAATCCCGATGTTCACGAACTCGGGTTCGTCCGCCAGTTCCTCCTTGACCGCCCGATACAGACGAATCGGCTCGAGAACGACCACCGGATCCGGGTCGTCGATGGCCGACCGCATCAGCCCGTAGGCGTCCGACGGACGCGAAGGGGCGACCACCTTGAGTCCGGGGGTGTGCACATAGATCGCCTCGGCAGATTCGGAGTGGTGCTCGGCGGCGCCGATCCCCCCGCCGTACGGGATGCGGATCACCATCGGCGCCGAGAAGCGATGACGGGATCGATTTCGGATCCGAGCGACGTGGTTGATGATCTGGTCGAACGCCGGATACGAGAAGCCCATGAACTGCATTTCGATCACCGGGCGCATTCCGGCGACCGCCATCCCGAACCCGACTCCGGCGATCCCGGACTCGGCCACGGGAGTGTCGACGACACGATCGCCGCCGTGCCGGTCTCGAAGACCGTCGGTGATGCGGAACACCCCACCGGTCCTCCCGACATCCTCGCCCATCACGATCACGCGGTCGTCGGCAGCGAGTGCATCATCGAGTGCTCGATTCAGGGCTTGGGCGATGGTGGTCGTCATGGCGCGGCCTTCGCCTCGGCGAGCTGTTCGGCCAGATGAGGCGGTATCTCGGCGAACATCGCCCCGAACATCTCCTCTGGTTCCGGCGCTCGCAGGCTCTCAGCGAGCACGATGGCACGCTCGACCTCGCTCGAGGCCTGCTCCTCGATGCGCATCTGCCAGTCTTCGTCCCATCTTCCCCGCTCTGAGAGATAGACCCTGAGGCGCTCGATCGGGTCGCGCCGCACCCACTCCTCGCGGTCGGCCTCGGATCGATATCGACCCGGATCGTCAGCGGTGGTATGAGGCCCCATCCGATAGGTGACTGCCTCGATCAATGTTGGCCCCTCGCCACTCCGGGCTCGTCCGACCGCCTCACGGGTGGCTGCATACACCGCGAAGACGTCGTTGCCGTCCACCCGCACGCCTGGCATCCCATAGGCGATCGCCTTCTCGGCGATCGTCTCCGTGGCGGTCTGCTCTGCCGTCGGAAGTGAGATGGCCCAACCGTTGTTCTGACACACGAAGACGGTCCCCACCTTCTGAACGGCCGCCATGTTCATCGCCTCGTGAAAGTCGCCCTCCGAGGTCGCTCCATCTCCGAAATAGGTGAGAGCGATCCGCGACGACCCCTGCAGGCGCTCAGCCCAGGCGAGGCCGACGGCATGGACCATGTGCCCGCCGACCGTGATCGATGGCGGCAGCACATTGACGTGCTCGGGTACCCGGCCACCGTGTTCGTGACCGGTACGGCCTGCGAACAGGAGTTCCATGGGGTAGGCCTGCATCCACATCGCGGCGGCATCCCGATAGGTTCCGACCATCCAGTCGTCGACCTCGAGCGCCGCAGCGCTCCCCGCCTGGGCCGCTTCCTGACCCTCGAACGGTGCGTAGGTGGCGAGGCGACCCTGCTTCTGGAGGGCCATCGACTTTCGGTCGTACGTCCGCGCGAAGACCATCGCCCGGTACAGGCGGGAGGCGAGAGCGTCGTCCATCGGCGCCTCGTCGACCAGCGCCCCGCTCGGAGTCAGAATCTGCCTCATACGCGGGGACGTTAGCGCACCGGTGAACCGCACTCGCTCAGCTCGGGGTGGACAGTTCACGGTTCACAGTCCACCGGATCAGGACCTGAACACGAGCGGTCAGATCATCCATGATCCGGACCTTCGCGAGCACCTGCCGCCGCAGGCAACTGTCGACTGACAACTGTGAACTGTCAACTCGTCGTTGCCAGCGTCTCCTCGAGCTCTTCTTCGGTCATGAGTACCTCGCGTGCCTTCGAGCCCTGGCTGGGCCCGACCACACCACGCTGTTCGAGGATGTCCATGATCCGGCCCGCCCGGGCGAACCCGACACGCAGCTTGCGTTGGAGCATCGACGTCGAGCCCAGCTGGCTCCGCACGACGAGCTCGGTCGCCTGCCGCGCCAGCGCGTCGTCCTCGTCGTCGACCTCTCCCATGTCCTTGGCGGCCGCCTCCGCTGCCACCTCGAGGACCTCCTTGTCCTTGTACTGCGCCTCACGCTGCGCCTTGACCCAGTCGACCACGGCGTGGATCTCGGACTCTCGTACCCAGGCGCCCTGGATCCGATTGGGACGCGGCTCCTGTGCGGTGACGATCAACATGTCACCCATGCCGACCAGCTTCTCCGCGCCGGCAGAGTCGAGAATGACGCGGGAGTCGGTGGTCGAAGCCACGCTGAATGCCATACGCGACGGGACGTTGGCCTTGATCACACCGGTGATCACGTTGACCGACGGACGCTGCGTGGCCAAGACCAGATGGATGCCGACCGCGCGAGCCATCTGGGCGATCCTCACGATCGAATCCTCGACCTCTTTGCCGGCGACCATCATCAGGTCGTTCAACTCGTCGACCAGTACCACGATGTACGGGAAGCGATCGAACTGCTCTTCGTCGAGCTCACCCCGATCCAACTTCTCCCGATAGCCGGTGATGTCTCTGGTCCCGGCATCGGCGACGAGGTCGTAGCGTCGATCCATCTCGGCGACCGCCCATTTCAAGGCGTCGTTCGCCTTCTTGGGGTTGGTGATCACCCGCGTGAGCAGGTGTGGAACACCGTTGTACTGACCGAGCTCGACACGCTTGGGGTCGACCATGATCAGCCGCACATCGTCCGGCGTGGCACGCATCAGCAGCGATGTCACCAGTGAGTTGATCGCCGACGACTTCCCGGCGCCGGTCGCCCCGGCGATGAGAACGTGGGGGAGCTCCGAGAGGTTCAGGAGCTTCGGGGCGCCCGAGATGTCCATGCCGAGGCCGATGGACAGGGGATGCGTCACGGCCTCGGCTTCGGGGCTGCGCAGGATGTCGCCAAGGCTCACGAGACGGCGCTTCTTGTTCGGCACCTCGACCCCGATCGCGCTCTTACCCGGGATCGGCACGAGTAGCCGCACATCGGGCGTTGCCAGGGCGTAGGCGATGTCATGGCTCAGGTTCGAGACCTTGTTGACCTTGACGCCGGGAGCCAACTCCACCTCGTAGCGAGTGACGGTCGGCCCAGGCACGATCTTGGTGAGCATGGCGTCGACCCCGTGCTGATGGAGGGTCTCCTCGAGCGCTTTGGCGGTGTCTTCGAGCAGACGCCGATTGTGCTCTTCACCGCCTCCGTGCTCGAGCAGATCGAGCGGAGGCAATCGATAGCCGTCGCTCCCGTGCTCGACGACCGGCTGAGGCGCCGGCTTCGGCTTCGGCTTCGGCTTGGCGGCCGCCGGCTTCTCCGGCTTCGGCTCGGCCTTGGCCTTGGCAGGGCGAGCAGGCTTCGCTGCCGCGTGACGGGCGCGAGGACGCCCCACCGGCAGTGCGGTCTGCCGCTGAGCGGATGCGGTCCGCAAACCCGATGCGAATCCCCGGAGAGACCTCCAGAGGTCGCCGATGGCCACGAGGACCTCGCGGACCGAAGTGCGCGTGACAACGAGGACTCCGGCCGAGATCACCGCCGCCAGGATCACGAAGGCTCCGGGTGTCCCGAGCGCGCGACGGAGAGGAAACGCGAGAAGCGAACCGACCGCGCCACCGCGCTCTCGGACCAGTTCGACGTTGTCGGCCAGCGAGACGGCACCCGTCAAGAGGTGGAAGACGGCGAGTGAGCCGACGAACACGGCGACCGCACCGACGACCAGGCGTCCGGCGCCGTCCGAACGTCGGCCCAACGCCAGCACCATCCCGACGCCGACCAGCATCGGAGGCAGGGCATAGGACCAGACACCGAACAGGAAGGTGAGCCCGGTGTCGAGGAAACGGCCCACCGGGCCGGCCTGTCCGAAAAACGCCAGTGTGACGAGGATGGCAAAGACCACCATCGTCATCCCCCAAACGTCGTCCGCTTGGCGACCGAGCCGTTCCCGGAGAAAGGATCTCATCGATTCCAGCGTGAACCGTGAGCTCTTCTTGGCCTGCGGGGTCGGCTTCGAGGCCTTCTTGGTCTTGGAGTTCGACACCCGTTTCCGCCCATGACTCCCCTTCCGGGTGGGTGTCTTAGTAGCCATGTGCCCCGAACCCTACCGGCATGCCATTGATCGACCAACAACCCTCCGCGCGAACTTCGCGCAATCCGCGCGAACAGCCCGGCCGGCGTCGATTTCCCCGTTTCCGACTCCCAGACTCGACACGGGGAGTACCAACGTCGCCTCTCATCTGAAGTCCCCTCGGTGGTGTCGACCTTGGACGCCGCGTCATGTCCCGGAGTTCCCGCCCGACGCAGGGCTCAACGCTCGGAGCCGAGCGCTCAACAAGGCAGGTCGAGGATCCTCGGCCAGGCTTCTACTCGGGAGCCGTCGACCAGATAGACATACTGATCGGAGTCGCCACCGAGCCAGATGGTGTACGGACCCACTTCGAAGCCGGAGAATCGGGCATCCCGGTCGAGTGAGGAGCGACCGTCGTAGGGCGCCTCCAGCTCGACGGGTGGAATCACTTCATCGGGGTCGCGAACGTAGACGCGGGTCTCGCCGGGTTCGAGGTCGCCGAGCGGATGTCGGATCTCGATGACCGCGACCAGATCGGACCCGCACTCGGGAGCGCCCCGAACCGTCACCGGACCGTTCCCGCCGATCGGCTCGCCGCCTTCGCCGATGACGACGGCGCCCTCGGGGTCCAGTACGACCGGACCGCCGTCGCATGCCCCAAGCAGCAGCGCCGCAGCCGCGACCAGCGCGGCCCGGCGGCTCACAGCTCGATGACCACCGGAAGGATCACTGGCTTCCTCGACAGCTCGGCGCGCAACACCCGCTGGGCGGCCTGCTTCACCGTTTGTTGAATCGCCGAGTGGTCATAGCTCCCGGCCCCCGATCGGTCCTGGACCGCCTGATGGACTGCCTGACCTGCCTTCTCCAGGATCCCTTCGGGCTCGCCCATGACCCCGTGGCTGTCCAGATCCGGTCCGTAGACGATCTCACCGGTCTCGTGCTTCACGGCGACCGTCACGACGACCACGCCTTCGTCGGCGAGATGCCCGCGATCACGAAGCACGCCCTTCTGCACATCGCCGTAACTGTCGCCATCGAGGTAGACGTAGCCGGCGGGCACCGTACGCCGTTCCACCCGAGTCGTGTCGCCGTCGACGATCACTGCGTCACCGTCTTCGAGCACATCGACCCAGGGAACATCCATCATCCGAGCGAGCCGGGCGTGTGCCGCGAGGTGGCGGTACTCACCGTGGACGGGAACGAATGCCTTGGGCCGCACCACATTGAGGAAAGTCAGGAGCTCCTCGCGGTTGGCGTGCCCGGAGACGTGCACGTTGGCGTTCCGACCGTGGAAGACGGTCGCACCCCGTTTGATCAGGCGGGAGATCACCTTCGAGACGGCCGTCTCGTTCCCAGGGATCGGAGTGGCACTGATGAGGATGGTGTCGCTGTCGGTCAGGTCGACGAACTTGTGCCTCCCCTGCGCCATGAGTGACAGTGCTGCGAACGGCTCGCCCTGGCTCCCGGTTGTGATCAGCAGCTGCTTCTGCTCTGGCAGCTTCATGAGGTCCTTGATGTCGACCACCGAGTCCTCCGGGAGATCGAGCACACCGAGCTCTCGGCCGACATCGGTGTTGCGATGCATCGACCGACCGAAGAACGCCACCTTCCGGCCGGTCGAGATGCCGGCGTCGGCGATCTGCTGCACCCTGTGGACGTGTGAAGAGAAGCAAGCTGCGATCACTCGTGCGGGACTGTCCCGGATGATGTCGCGAATCGGGTCCCCGAGGGAGGACTCCGACGGCACGAACCCCGGGTTCTCGGCGTTGGTGGAGTCGGAGAGCAACAAGCGGACGTCTCCGAGCTCGGCGAAGGCCGCCAGATCGGTTGGACGGCCATCGATCGGCGTCGGGTCCAGCTTGAAGTCGCCCGAATGGACGATGATCCCCTCGGATGTGTCGAAGGCGATCGCCGACGCGTCGGGGACGGAGTGACTGACCGGGATCATCTTGAAGGTGAACGGACCGTGCTTGCGCCACTCGAGCTGTTCGACGGGATGGAGATGCGCTTCGATCCCCATCTCCTCGATCCGGCCGCGAGCCAGCTCCAGGGTCAACTTCGTTCCATAGACCGGCACGTTGATGTCCCTCAGGAAATAGGCGAGGGCACCGATGTGATCCTCATGTCCATGGGTGAGGGCGACGAACTCGACATCCCCTGCCCGTTCGGTCATCCAGCTCCAGTCGGCGAACACCAGGTCCACGCCGAGCATGTCCTCTTCGGGGAACATCAGGCCGCAGTCGATCAGGGCGAGTTTCCCGTCGATCTCGATGGCGGCGGAGTTCCGCCCGATCTCACCGAGACCACCGAGGAAGGTGATACGAACACTCATTGAATCTCCAGAGCTAGCTTCGGATGTCGCCGTGGTCAGGCGGTGGCGTCTTGCAGGGCTGCCAGTGCAGCCCCCACACCTTCGACGGTCGAACCGAGCGCCTCGGCGAGTGGGAGGCGAGGCGCACCCACCGGCCCCCAGTACTTCGAAAGCGCAGCCTTGACAGGTGCGGGATTCGATTCGACGAACAGCGCAGAACACAACGGCAACAGCAGGTGGTGCAGCCTACGTGCCTCGGAGAGATTCCCCGCATGCATCGCACCGACCATCGCCGCGACCTGCTTGCCGGCGAGGTGACTGACGACCGACACGACACCGACGGCGCCGACCGCCATCATCGGCATCGTGTAGGAATCCTGCCCCGAGTACACGGGCAGCCCGGGGGCCGTCGCCACGGTGTCCGACGTGTGATCGATGTCCATGACGGCATCCTTGACTGCGACGATGTTGTCGTGTCCTGCGAGTTCGGCGAGCGTCGCTACCTCGATCAGGCGACCCGTCCGGCCGGGGATGTTGTAGAGCATCACCGGGACATCGGTAGCGTCGGCGATCGCCGTGAAATGCGCGATGAGACCGCGCTGCTCGGGCTTCGAGTAGTACGGAGTGACGGCCACCAGGCCGTTGGCTCCGGCGTCGGCGGCCCGCTTGCTGAGCTCGACCGACTTGGCGGTGTCGTAGGTCCCGGATCCGATGAGGATCTGTACCGAGTCGCCCACCGCCCGGCGTACCGAGTGGACGAGACCGATCTTCTCGTCATCGGTCAGGGTCGGCGACTCACCGGTGGTCCCCGCCACGAACACTGCGTCGGATCCGTTCTCGACGAGATGCCGCGAAAGGCGGGCCAGTGAATCTTCGTCGACCCGGCCGTCGCCTGTGAACGGCGTGATCATCGCCGTCACAACCCGTCCGAAGGGAGTCATGGGGTCCTCGTTCTCTCTCGACTCGAAAGAAGCTTACCCACCGGCCGGAAGCCCTCCGGCGTTGACGACGCCCAGAGTTGGTGTCGTCCACGAGTACATTTGTGTGCATGGTTTCAAGCGTGATGGATGTCACATCCGAAGACTTCGCAACGACGGTTCTCCAGACGTCACACCAGATCCCGGTGGTCGTCGATCTCTGGGCGGAGTGGTGCGGGCCGTGCAAGGTACTGGGCCCGGTGCTCGAGAGGGCAGCCGGGGAGGGCGGCGGACGGTGGATGCTCGCCAAACTCGACGTCGATCAGAACCCTGAGCTCGCCCAACAGTTCGGCGTGCAGGGCATCCCCACGGTCGTTGCCTTCAAGGACGGAGAGGAGGTCGACAGGTTCACGGGGGCACTTCCGGAGGCGCAGGTCAGAGCCTTCATCGAGCGTCTCCTGCCATCGGAGCTCGACCTGGCCACCGTCGAGGGCGACGCAGCCCTCGACGCCGGGGACGAAGAGAAGGCGGCGGAGATCTATCGAACGGTGCTCGCCTCGGATCCGACCCATCAGGACGCCGGCCTCTCCCTCGCCGGATTGCTCCTCGAGGACGACGATCGCCAGGGAGCGCTCGACGTGCTCGGCCGCCTCGCCCCGACCGAAGCCGTCAAGCAGCTCCAGGCCTACGCCCGCTTGGGAAGCGAGAGCGTCGAGCTCGGGGCACTCGAGGCCGCGGCTGCGACCGGAGGGCCGGGTGATCGTCTTGCGCTCGGTCGAGGCCAGGCGGCTTCTGGAGAGTCGGAGTCGGCGATCGCAACGCTGATGGGCGTGATCGGCGAGCGAACGGAACCCGAATCCGACGAGGCGCGGGCGACGCTGCTCGATGTGTTCGAGTTGCTCGGAAACGAGAACCCCGCGGTGGCCGACGCTCGTCGGCGACTGGCAAACGGGCTGTACTGAACTCCGAATCCCGAGAAGCGACCTGCGCTGCCTACGCTGTTGGCTGCCCACCGTGAGGACCCAGAAATGGCGAAGAGCTACGACTCCGCACCCGACCTGACCATCGACCTCTCGAAGTCGTATTCGGCGAAGGTCGAGACCAGCCTCGGCGACATCGAGATCGACCTGCTCGCCGAGCGGTCGCCATTGACCGTCAACAACTTCGTGTTCCTGGCCCGCGAAGGGTTCTACGACGATGTCATCTTTCATCGGGTGATCGCCGGGTTCATGATCCAGGGTGGTGACCCGACCGGTACCGGGCGCGGCGGGCCGGGGTATCGGTTCCGTGACGAGACCGAAGGCAACGGCGACTACAGCCGTGGGACGGTGGCGATGGCCAACGCCGGGCCGAACACCAACGGCAGCCAGTTCTTCATCTGCCACGGGGACGCCCCGCTCCCCCACAGCTACACGATCTTCGGCAAGGTGACCTCGGGCCTGGAAACGGTGGACGCCATCGCCGCGCTCGACACCGATCGCTCCGATCGCCCCAAGACCGACGCCACCATGAAGAGCGTCACGATCACCGAGAGCTGATTCCGTCCCCGCCGTGACGGAGCAAGAGGAAGGCTTCGGGTGTCGACCCACTGCGATCGCGCTGGGACTGATCGTGGCGTTTGTCGTGATCGCTGCGACCGCCGGGGTTTCGCTGGCTCTGGGAGACGGCTGCGATGGGATCTGCGAGACGGCCGGGTTCACGCTCTACGCAGCGGCACTGCCGGTATCGGCCCTCTTCGCCTTCTTCGCCGGAGAACTGCCGGTTGCCTGGCCGCTCGACACGACCTTCTGGGTCATCACCGCCTTTGTCATCGGCCGATATGCCGAACGCCGACGGATGACGGTTCCGGCAGTGGCGATACGGGCGATCGCGGTCGCCTTGGCATACGGCTTCCTGATCGCGCTCTTCCTCGAGTCCGTTGAAGCCTGAGCTCAGATCCCGAGCGCAGCCTCCAGCCCGACCTCGACACCAGACACGTCGACGACGTGGCGGACCGCCGCCAGCACGCCTGGCATGAACGAGGCACGATCGGTGGAGTCGTGCCTGATCGTGAGTACTTCGCCGAGGTTGCCCATGACGACCTCCTGGTGTGCCAGCAGGCCTGGGAGCCGAACCGAATGAATCGGGACGTCGGCGACCGATCCACCCCGGACGCCGGCCGTGCTCTCGGTCGACTCGGTGCGCCGGACCTGGTCGGGGTTGGCTGCGCCGATGCGCTCTGCGGTGGACATCGCCGTCCCCGAGGGGGCGTCGGCCTTCTGGTCGTGATGCAGCTCGATGATCTCGGTGGCTCGGAAGTAGGGCGCAGCCACCTCGGCGAAGCGCATCATCAGCACCGCGCCGAGCGAGAAATTCGGCACGATCAGACACCCCAGCTCTTCCGGCCAGAACGACTCGACGTCGCCTTTGGAAACACCCGATGTGCCCACGACCACGTGACATCCCAGCTCGGCCCATTGTCGAATGTTTCCGATCGCCACGTCAGGAAGCGTCGATTCCACGACGACGTCGGCGGCGGCGCAGACCTGCGAGTCGTCGGAGACGGCGAGCCCGGCGATCGTCTCGGAGGAATGCCCCGGGCCGTAGAGCGCCACGAGCTCGAGGTCGGCAGTGTCAGTGACCGCCTCGGCGATCAATCTGCCCATCCGGCCTGATGCACCAGAGATCGCCACATTGATCATCGCAGGTGCTTCTCGAGATCGGCGGCATCGAACGGGCCGACCGCGCCGATGAGCTTCGGACCGGAAAGCACGGTCTCGGCCACGTTTCTGATGTCATCCAACGTCACTGCCTCGACACGTTCGATTCGCTCGTCGACGCTGAGGTGATCGAAGCCGATGAGTTCGGCCCTGCCGAGACGGACCATCCGGCTCGAGGCGTCCTCCATCGCAAGCGCCAGACTCCCCCGCATCGCTCCACGGGCTCGCTCGAGCTCATCCTCGGTTATCCCATTCGAGATGACCGACTCCAGTTCCTGGTGGATCAGTTCGAGCACGGTGTCGATCTGATCAGGCGTGGTTCCTGCGTAGACACCCCACGTTCCGGCATCGGCATAGGAGGTCTTGAACGAATACACCGAATAGGTGAGGCCCCGTTCCTCGCGAATCGAGGTGAACAGTCGCGATGACATGCCGCCACCCAGCACCAGATTGAGCACGTCGAACGCCCAGCGTCGATCGTCCGCCCGGTCGATGCCCGAGCCGCCGATGATCACATGAGCGGCCTCGGTGTCCCGCTCGACCAGCCGTATCTTCTCGGGAGGATGGATCGTGGCGAACTCGTGGTCGAGCGGATCCCCGGACCAGTCGCCGAACAACGCCCCGACCTGGCCGACGACATCGTCGTGATCGACCGAACCTGCCAGCGCAACGACGACGGACCCTGCTCCATACCGCCGTTTCCAATAGCCGTGGATGTCGTCTCGCGTCATGCCTCGGATCGACTCGCGAGTCCCCAAGACGGGTGCCTCGAGCGGGTGCCCCTCGAACACCGAGGCCATGAACAGTTCGAACGCGACATCCGATGGATCGTCTTCGGCCATGTTGATCTCTTCGATCACCACCTGCCGTTCGGCATCGATCTCCCTTGCCCGAAAGGCGGGCCTCTGGAGCATCTCGGCAAGCATGCCGAGACCGTCCGGGAGATCCTCGTCGAGCAGCCGTGCCCAGAAACAGGTGTGGTCTTTGCTGGTGAAGGCGTTGGACTCGGCACCCATCGCATCGAATCGTTCAGAGATCTGGCGTGCCGAGAGATCGTCGGAGCCCTTGAACAGAAGGTGCTCGAGAAAGTGGGAGGCGCCGGCCTCGTTGGCGTCCTCGTCGCGGGTGCCGGTGTCTATCCAGCATCCAACGGCCACCGACCGGATGCCTGGCATGTTCTCGGTGATGACCCGCAACCCGTTCGGGAGCGTGGTGAGCTGGTAGTGCATCGCCACCATGGTACGGATCGCCAGAGGGATACCGACAACGGATCGGTACCCTCTGGTGAGTGACTCAACGAGAAGACACCGCGCCCGCCGATGATCAGCCGACTCCGGCGCCGAGGCAACGCACGGGCATGGACCGCATCGGCAGGATGATCCTGATCGGGTTGGGGATCGCTGCACTGGTGTTGATCGGCTCGCTCGCATACATCGCCGGAAGGGCAGCCGAGACCGTGGCGGATCTGGGAGATCAGACGGCCGTCATCACCGGAGAAGGCGAGTTCACACGGCTCGGGCCGGTCACCGCCCAATCGCTCAGGGAGCTCTCCGAGCTGACCACGGTCGAAATCCTCCAGTACACCACCATCGAGAAGGGCGAAGACCGCGGGTGGTTGAACTGGGCGGCAGGGGATCAGATCTCGATGTTCGTGGTGGCTTCGATCGGCGCGGGTGTGGACCTGGCAGAGGTGACCGACGACGACATCCTCGCCGACCCCGAGACCGGACAGGCGGTCGTCCGCCTCCCGGCCGCAGACATCACCTACATCGCCCCTGACACGGAGGCGACCCACGTCTACAACCGCCGAACCGGCGTGTTCACGAAGGGCAACCCCGATCTCGAGCGCTCCGCCCGGCTCGCGGCGGAGGAGGTCCTGTTGGTCCAGGCGCTCGACTCCGGCCTGCTGGAGCGGGCCGAGACGAGGGCGGTCACCGTCCTCGAAAGCCTGATTCGCAGCCTCGGTTACACCGATGTCACGGTGGTCGTCGAAGCTGACACCGCCAAGCGCTAGGCGACATCCGACATGCGACATGCGAGATGCGCACAGCGGAGTGGGCAGAGCAGGTCGAACTCTACGAATCTCTCTGACTTGCGCCGGTGTGAGACAATGGACACTTATGCGCGCCCGGAGCACAACCGTTCTGCGAGACATGTTGCCCTCCGATGCGGGCAACATCGAGGACGTCGTTGCGCGATATCAACGGGTCGCGCCGGCCGTGACTCGCTTCGCCCGGAGTCTGTCCGGCAACGACAAACTGAGAGTTCGGCTCGGCGCCGAGTCCACGTCGTCGGACGACGAGGTCGTGTGCGATCCCAGGATCTTCCAGGCTGCCTACAACCGCAATGCACCGGTCACTGCCGACGAGACCGCGCTCGCCTCTGCACTGCACGAAGTCGTCCACTTGATCTCCACAGATCTCGAAGAGGCGCGGGTGGTTCCGGATCATTGGCCGATCAGGTCCGGCAGCGACGTCCCCACCGACCTGCCGGTGGACCTTCTGTCGGCGATCGAAGCGGTCGGCGGACCACTGGTGGAGTCCATGTTCTTCACTCTGGAGGACGCCCGTCAGGAGCGGGTCAGCCTCGACGTGTACCCCGGTGCACGATCGGTGCTCGCGGATCTCTATCGCGCCGGATTCACGGAGTCGATTCGCCAATCCGGGCCGCTCGCCCAGTTCGCGCTCGGTGTGTTTCTCCTGACCGGCGGCTACGCCGGACGCGACCGCCTCGAGCGGCGGCTGGACGGGCGAGCTGCCGTGGCGCTCGCCGAGGCCCAGGACGCGATCGACGAGACCATCGCCGCAACCGACCCCTGGGAGGTCGCCGAACAAGCCATCGTGCTCATCGAGATCGCCCGTGCGAACGGGCTGCTCACGAAGCTGAGCGAGCAACCGTCCAACGAGGAACGGAAAGCCCAGCAGCAGGTCGATGCCGACTCGATGGCCCAGGGCGTCGACCGGGTGCGGCTCAACTCGCCCATCGTCCGGGATGCGGAGAGCTACAACGAGGCCAAGCGAGCGGCTCAGGCGCGTGCCGGGCTGTCGGACCGCAAGGGGGCCTCCGAACTGGGTGGTGACGCCTCCACCGACCAACTGTTGAAGGTGTCGGAGGCACCCACCGTATTCCTGCCGACCGGTCAGGGCGGCAAGGTCGTTGTCACTCGCCCGCCGATGGCGTTCAATCGGTTCGCGAACGAAGGCCGAGAAGCCATCAACGACGCTGCCAGGAAGTGGGACGTGGCCCAGCGGGGCGTGTCCGGAGAGCTGTTCCCCCTGTTCGCGGCCAATCAGCGCCGGGGATTGCGGTCGGGCTACGACCAGGGCGATGTGTCGCCGCATTCGGCTCTGTTCATCGGAGCAGGCCTCTACACCCGCATGTACGAGCGGCGCGCCGCACGCACCCGACGCACATACGCGGTCTCTTTGCTGGTCGACGGCTCGGCGTCGATGCTGCAGCCCCGCACCGGTCAACGAGGCCTGAAATCGTCATGGGGCATGCCCAGTGCGTTGCTCGGCGCCTGGACGCTCGCCCGGTTGTGCGACGAGCTCCAGATCGACTTCGAGGTGGCGCTGTTCAACCGATCGTTCGCCGCATCCCCGACCGACACCGAGTGGTCCTACACCCGGACCCGGAGCCAGGCGACCGGCGGGCTCCGCCAGAGTCAGGGAAGCGCCGCCACCCGACTCACCACCACGGTGAACCATTACCTGGCCAAACCTTTCGATCGGCGCTGGCGTGAAGCGGAGGGGCTCATGGCCGGGATGTTCTACGCCGCGGCGGAGCCGAGGTCGGCATCGACGGCAGCAAGACGCGATCCCCGCTCCGCCCCGCCGGTCTCGATGTTCGACAAGGCCTCCAACGTCGATGAGTTCAATCTGGTCGTGGCCGCCGAACGGATGGGGCGACTCGGCGCGAACGTTCGTGTGCTGGTCGTGCTCGCAGACGGCATGACCAGGGGCTCGCTGGAGGGACTTCAGGCCACGGTCGCAGACATCGAACGCAACGGGACGACCGTTTTGGGGATCGGCATCGGTGACGACACGGTGTGCTCTGCGTATGAGCGGAATCAGGTCGTCGAGAGTCCCGATGAGCTGACCCGAGCCATGGTCGACGGCGTGCGCTCTTCGCTTCGTCGATCGTTGGCCAAGAGCGGAATGGAAACCTGGTGGCTTCGGAGCGCCCGACCCACCTCGAACATGTGGAAGGAAGCGGCGAATGCCTGAAACGATGATCTTCGAAGACCCGAGCGGGGCAAGTCGTCCCATCGAGCTCGAGAAGTTCACGGTCGACTCCGGTCTGGGGGATGCCGAACAACGAATCGGCAAGATCCCGGTTCCCGACCCGAACTACGTCGACCTGGGAGTGCTGTATCGCTTCGCACAGGTCGAAGAGGTGCGCCGACAGAATCCCGAAGGGTTCGTGCCTTTGCATCTGGCAGTGCGCGGCCACATGGGAACCGGCAAGGACCACGACATCGAGCAGTTCGCCGCTCGACTCGGACTCCCCTACTACCGGATCCCGCTCACCGGAGAGGTCCGGGATGTGACCCTCATCGGCTCGACGAAGCTCCACGGGGATGGTGCCGGCGGTACCGAATCGCGCTGGGAGGACGGCGACATCACACGAGCACTTCGAGGACCCAGCCTCATCAACCTCTCCGAGCTCAATGCCGCCGGCGCCGAGACGCTGTTCGCTCTTCACGGATTGCTCGACCGGTACTCCGCTCTCGACCTCCCGAACGGGGAGACCGTCGCGTTGCGTGAAGATGTCCGAGTGTTCGGCACGATGAACCCGACCGACCTGCGTGATTACGCCGGAACGCAGACGCTGAACAAGGCGTTTGCCGACCGCTGGGTGATCTGGGAGAAGAACTTCCCGGGTCTCGAGCAGGTCGAGGCGATGCTGCGGAGGAGGTATCCAAGGATGAATGACCCGTTCGTGGAGGCGATCGCCCGTCTCGGACTGGAAGTGAACGCCAGCTTCGAGTCGCTCGACGCCGGGACCAGGGTGGAGACACCATTGAGCCTGCGCAGCCTGCTGGACCGGATGCCCACCGGCCTCATGATCCATGAGGACGCCGAAGACCCGCTCAGGCTGGCCTGGGAGGAATTCGTGCTCCCCCACGTCGACATCTACGACCGCGACCACTACGAGACCGTCTGGAGCGCGGTGGTCCGCAAGGGACCCCCGGCACCGGCCTTCAGCTGACACCCCGCGTGCGACATGCGATATGCGATGTGCGGCATGCGACGGCCGACCCGCGGCAAACGATCCCGGATACAAAGGGCATCTGCCGTATCCCGTGAGGCGCAGAGCGGATGGCGCAGAGCGCCAAGGGCCATACACTCCTGCCAATGGCCTATGACACGGGGAATCCCGAACTCGATGCGACGATCGCCGAACTCGTGGCGACCGCCTCGACCAACGGCAACGCCGACCTCATCTCCGAGATGATCACCACGGCGCTCAAGCTGCACCGGGACGGCGCACCGCGTGGCGACCTCAAGTTGGTCAACACGGCACTCAAGGAGATGCGGTACTCGATGCTCGTCTTCAGTCGGCACACCGAACCGAAGGTCACGATGTTCGGTTCGGCCCGGCTCACTCCCGACAACCCCGAATACCAACTGGCAGAGCGTTTCGCCAAGATCATGGCGGATCGTGGCTGGGGCGTGATCACCGGCGCCGGCCCCGGGATCATGGAAGCGGGAAACCGCGGCGCCGGTCCGGAGAACTCCTATGGCGTGAACATCCGCCTTCCATTCGAGGAGTCTGCCAACGGGTTCGTCGATCCCGATCGGGTGGTCAACTTCAAGTACTTCTTCACCCGGAAGCTGGGTTTCGTCAAGGAGTCCCACGCCTTCACCCTGTTCCCCGGAGGATTCGGAACGCTGGATGAGAGCTTCGAGCTGCTCACGTTGATCCAAACCGGCAAGAGCGACCTGCATCCCATCGTCCTGCTCGAGACCGAAGGCTCCGGCTACTGGCAGCCGGTGGTCGACTTCTGTCGGAATGTGCTGATCGAACAGGGCCTCATCGGCCCCGAGGACCTCAACCTCTTCCAGAGGGTCCATGATCCGGAAGAAGCCGCCGACGTGATCTGCCGTTTCTATGCCAACTATCAGAGCCAGCGCTACGTCAACGGCCGGCTGGTGCTCCGACTCCTCGAGGCTCCGGACACCGACACCCTGGCACAGCTCAACCGGGCGTACGTCGACATCATGACCAACGGCGAGATGGAGGTCATCGAACCCACTCCAGCAGAGGTCCGCGACGAGGACTCGTTGGAATTCGCTCGCGTTGCGTTGTGGTTCGACCGGAGGCATTTCGGTCGCCTTCGCATGCTGATCGACGACCTCAACGCCATCGTCGAGGAGCGCACATCGGTCCATCCACCGTCGCCGTTCGCCGAGGAGCAGGCCGACCGCAGCTGGTGAACCGCCTCTCTTTGGCCATGCACGCCGTGAATGGCACTAAAATCGTTCCGTGCGCGAAATACTCTCTGACCTCGTTGCGGAACAGCAGTTCCTCGATCAGTTCCTCCAGCAGGTGAATCTCAAGCTGTGGGACAAGGAGACCTCCGCCCAGGGGTGGTCGATTCGTGACACCATCTCGCATCTCGCCGACTACGAGGAGCTCGCGGCCGCAGTCATCGCAGGCGAGGCCGACCTCGAGCGTTACCGATCGGCATCCGATCTCGATGTGGTTCGCCAGGAAGCCGTCGAGAAAGGACGCAAGATGCGTCCACAGGACGTCATCGAGTGGTGGCGCAACGGGCGGGCGAAGGTGGTCGAGCCGCTCTCACACATGCAGGCGTCGGACCGGGTCGAGTGGATCACCGGCGACGTCAGCGCCAAGACCCTCGCCACGACCCGCCTGATGGAGACCTGGGCGCACGGGCTCGACATCTATGCGGCCACTGAAGCCGAGATCGAAGACACGCAACGAATTCGTCATGTCTGCTGGCTGGGATGGAAGGCGCTGCCCCACAGTTTCAAGGAAGCGGGGCTCGACTATGTCGCTGTGAGGGTCGAGGTCATCGGACCGGGATACGCCAAATGGGTGTACGGGACCGAGGACGCTCCCAACTTGATCAAGGGCTCCGCGTCGGATTGGGCCCGACTGGCAGTCCGGCGCATCGCGCCCGAGGACACACGCCTCAAACTCACCGGTGAAGGCGCCGAGCAGGCCGTTCGGGTGGTTCAGGCCTACCTGTGAGCATTCCCTCCCTCATCGGGATGGTCCATCTCGCACCCTTGCCCGGGGCGCCCCGCTACCGAGGTTCGATGCAGGAGATCGTCGAGCTCGCCCTCGCCGACGCCGCAACGCTGGCCGAAGCCGGATTCGACGCCGTGATGGTGGAGAACTTCGGCGACGCGCCCTTCTTCCCCGACGAGGTGCTTCCCGTCACCGTTGCTGGCTTGACGCGCGTGATGACCGAGATCGGCCACGCCATCGACCTCCCGATCGGGGTGAACGTGCTCCGAAACGACGCGCTCGGAGCGATGTCGATCGCAGCCGTGACCGGAGCTGCTTTCATCCGGGTCAACGTGCTCTCGTCGATGATGTACACCGACCAGGGTCCCATCGTGGGCCGAGCAGCCGAGCTTGCTCGACTCAAGACGGCCATCGGGCCTGACGTGATGGTGCTGGCAGACGTGTTCGTCAAACATGCAACACCACCCCCGGGTGCGACGATCGAACTGACAGCCATCGACACCTGGGAGCGATCTGGTGCCGACGCCTTGGTGATCTCGGGCACCGGCACCGGGGCGTCGGTCGATCTCGAAGACCTCCGGCGAGTTGCCAGAGTCGTGCCAGAGGCACCACTCGTGATCGGATCCGGGGCAGATGCCGGCAACGTCGGTTCCCTGGCCGAAACCGTCCACTCGGTCATCGTTGGCTCGTCACTGAAGCCCGATCACGACGTGTCGCTCCCGGTCGACCGCGCACTCGCCGCTGCGTTCGTGGATGCCGCCCGCTCCGCCGGCCTGACTTGATGGACCGCACCGAGACGCGATACAGGGCAACGGAGTCGGGATCCTCACGCTTGCCCGCCCCGAGGTTCGCAATGCCCTCACCGGAATCGAGATCCTGAACGAGATCATCACCACGGTGACGAGGCGGAGTCCTCAGACGACCTGTCCGTTCTGATCATCACCGGAGAACGTCCGGCCTTCTCGGCAGGCGCGAACGTCAGGGACATGACTCGGGATCCGGGCTCTTCGGAGGTGACGTCGGCGCGATCGCCGAGGGCTATCGCCGTACGATCCAACGGCTGACACGACGATGGCCGAGACGGATCTGGTGACGATCGCTGCTGTCAATGGGCCGGCAGTCGGTGCAGAATTCGACTCGCCCTCGGATGCGACCTCCGGATCGGTTCCAAGAACCCCAGCTTCGCCCACACCTTCGCCGACCTCGGCATCCTGCCGGGCGATGGCGGCGCTTGGATCCTCCCTCGTGTGGTCGGCTGGCAACGCGCCGCCGAGTTGTCGTTCACCGCTCGCGTGATCGACGCCGACGAGGCTGTGAGGATGGATGTGCTCCTGGAGGTGACGGAACCCGACGAGCTGATGGGGCGTTGCCTCGCATTGGCGGAGACCATCGCAGCGAAGCCGAGCCACTCGATCCGACTCACCAAGCGACTCTTCCGTCATGCCAGGAACATGGACCTTCCGGAGTTCCTGGATCTGACGGCTGCCTATCAGGCGATCGCCCATGCCGAACCACAACATCGAACCGCCGTGTCTGCCTACCTGAACGCGCTCGACAACCGCTCCGATGAGTGATCCGCTAGCTGATTTCGGACAACACCCAGATCGACCTTTGAATTCCGGCTCAATCGACGGGATCGGAACAATCAACCCGGTGATAACTACATATCTGTAATTGATCCGCCTGTCCCATAGTCGCGAAAACTCCTGTAACGCATCATGGAGACGGTGTACTGCACAATTGTGAAGGCTGGAGAAACATGGACTCGCTGATCGCGGCGATGGAAGGCCTGGTCGAAGACATCTACGGCCACGTCCATCGTGTTTCGGGTGTCTCCATCTCCATCGGCGAGATCCTGGGACTCTCCCCCGCCGATCTCGACCGAATCGCCACCGTTGGAGTACTCCACGATGTCGGCAAGCTCCACGTGGACACGCGTTTGCTCAGCAAGCCCGCCAGCCTCGACGTTCCCGAGGTCGAGCTCATGCAGCGTCACACCCTTTTCGGATTCGCGATGACCGCCGACCTCTTCGAGCGTGAGGTCTCCGAGGCGATTCTCTTCCATCACGAGCGGTACGACGGCTCCGGCTATCCCCACGGACGGGCCGGCGACGAGATCCCGCTCCTGGCCCGCATCGTCGCCGTCGCCGACGCGTACGACGCCATCACCAGCGAACGCGCGTACCAGCCGGCGCTTCCCGCAGACTTCGCGATCGAGGAGATCCGCAACTACTCCGGCACTCAGTTCGACCCGATGATCGTCGAAGCCTTCCTCGACTCCGTTTCCGACGGCTCGTTCGAGACCACCCAACGCCTCGTCCTCGACCTCGCCGCCAGCTGACCGTCCTCGACGCGCATCCTGCGGCACGAGACCCGCGGGCGCTGAACCTTCTGCTCGTGTAGAGGTTGCGCAGATGGCTGGACGCCCGCTACCTCCGAATTGCCCCTGGTTCATGGGTGAGTCGACGACCTCGAGGCGAGCGCGACTGCGAATGCGGTTTCCGCCGATCTCTCCCACCGGGGACATGCTCAGCCGATGAGGTAGGCGCCGAGCAGCTCGTGTGGTAGTTCGACGACGATCGTCCCGCCTTCGATCCTGATTGCGACCTCGACTGTCTGGCCGGCGAGCGCGGTCTCATGTGTTGGCATGTTCTCTCCATGCCTCCCCGACCGCCTGCCCAACACCATACGCATCGAATCTGAGATTGGAAGCGGAACGTTCGGACGGCCGGCGCTTCATCCCCTCCATCTCCGAGCGGGTGCGACCACTGCAGTTTGTCCGAGTGATCAGATACGCTCGCACCATGTTGCCGTCACAGTTCATGCCGGCCACGAAAGCGTGGTTCGAGGCGTCCTTTCCCGCGCCGACCGACGCTCAGGCGCAGGGATGGCAATCCATCTCATCAGGGAACCACACTCTGATCCACGCTCCGACCGGATCGGGCAAGACACTCGCAGCGTTTCTCTGGACGATCGACCGACTGCTTCACGAGCCGCTCCCGGAGGATCTCGAACGCACCCGCGTCCTGTATGTGTCACCGATGAAGGCGCTGGCGTATGACATCGACCGCAATCTGCGCGCTCCACTGCTCGGTATCCGGCACGCTTCCGAGCGAATCGGCGGCGACTCCCTCCCGGAGATCACCACGTTCCTGAGGACCGGGGACACACCCGCGGTCGACCGGCGGCGAATGCAGAAGCATCCGTCGGACATCCTCATCACGACCCCGGAGTCCCTCTACCTGCTGCTCACGTCACAGGCCCGAGAGACCCTGCGCTCGGTGCGCCATGTGATCTGCGACGAGGTGCATGCCGTTGCAGGCACCAAACGGGGCGCGCATCTCGCCCTGAGCCTGGAACGGCTGGAGGAACTCACGAGCGTCGAGCCTCAGCGGATCGGCCTTTCGGCCACGCAGCGCCCACTGGAGACGATCGCGGGCTTCCTGGGCGGCGGGACCATCGAAGGCGACACCTGGACCCCGCGTCCGGTCACGATCGTCGACACTCCCGGCGAACGCGCAATCGATCTCGAGCTGGTCGTGCCCGTCGAGAACATGGCTGAGCCCGATGAGCCCGATCCGCTCGATCCGGATCGGATCCGCACCAAGTCGATCTGGCCGGCCGTGTACCCGCGGGTGCTGGACCTGATCGAACACCACAACTCGACCATCGTCTTCGCCAACTCCAGGCGGCTGGCCGAACGGGTGTGCAACGAGCTCAACCACCTGGCGGGTGAGGAGATCGCCCGCGCCCATCACGGATCGGTGGCACGCGACCAGCGAATCGAGATCGAAGAGGCACTCAAACGCGGGGCACTGAAGGCCGTCGTGGCGACCAGCTCGCTGGAGTTGGGAATCGACATGGGTGCGGTGGACCTGGTGATCCAGATCGAGGCTCCGATCTCTGTGGCGAGCGGGCTCCAGCGGGTTGGCCGGGCCGGGCACTCGGTGGGTGAGGTCTCGACTGCGAAGCTGTTCCCCAAATATCGGGGCGACCTCCTGCTTGCGACCGTCCTGGTCGATCGAATGCTGGAACGCCAGGTCGAGCAGACGAAGATCCCCCGCAATCCGATCGACGTGCTCAGTCAACAGCTGGTGGCATCGGTCGTGATCGAAGATCGGACCGTCGACGACCTCTTCGACATGACGCGCCGCGCCACGCCTTATCGCGAGCTCTCCCGGTCGGTGTTCGACGCCACGATGGACATGCTCGCCGGCCGCTATCCGTCGGATCTGTTCTCCGAGCTCCGGCCACGGGTCGTCTGGGATCGGATCGACGGCTCGGTCACGGCGCGTCGCGGTGCTCGTCAACTCGCGGTCGCCAACGCCGGGACAATCCCTGATCGCGGCCTGTACCGGGTGGTACTGCCGGAGGGTGGCCGGGTAGGCGAGCTGGACGAGGAAATGGTCTATGAGTCCAGGGTGGGGGACCTGTTCATCCTGGGCTCTTCGACGTGGCGAATCGTCGATATCGGGCCGGACATCGTCCAGGTGGTCCCTGCACCCGGAGAGCCCGCAGCCACGATGCCGTTCTGGCACGGCGATGCCGTGGGACGCTCCCTCGACACCGGCAAGGCCGTCGGCGCCTTCGTCAGAGAAATCGGGGCGATGACGCCGGAGTCGTCAGAGCGCCGGCTCATCGAGGAATACCACCTCGACGAGCTGGCTGCGAGAAACCTCATTGCGTATCTCGAGGAGGAGCGAGCAGAGGGCGGGGTCCTCCCGACGGATCAGACTCTGGTTGTGCAGCGGTTCCGCGATGAGATCGGCGACTGGCGGGTGGTGATTCTCTCCCCGCTCGGTGCCAAGGTCCATGCCCCGTGGGCCATGGCGACCACTCAACGGTTGCGTGAGCGGTACGGCACCGATGTCGACGTGATCTGGTCCGACGACGGGATTGCCTTCCGGTTTCCCGACACCGACGACATCCCAGCGACCGAAGAGCTCATCCCAGAGCCCGAGGAACTCGAACCGCTCCTCACCGAACACTTGGCGGATTCGGCGATGTTCGCAGCCCGATTCCGGGAAGCCGCAGGCCGAGCGCTGCTTCTCCCCCGCCGCCGCCCCGGACAGCGGACACCACTCTGGCTCCAGCGGAGAAAGGCCGCCGATCTGCTGAGCGTCGCTCGCCAGTTCGGGTCGTTCCCGATCATCCTGGAAACCTATCGAGAGATCCTCCAAGACGACTTCGACGTCCCGTCGTTGCGGGAGGTCCTCGCCGACATCAGGTCCCGCCGGATCCGGGTGGCCGAGATCTCCACCGAGAGCCCCACACCATTCGCATCGTCGCTCCTCTTCGCGTTCGTCGCTGCGTACCTGTACGAGGGCGACACCCCGCTGGCCGAGCGGCGAGCCGCCGCGCTCACGCTCGACCGAGAGATGCTTCGCGAGCTCCTGGGCGAAGGGGAGCTGCGCGACCTCCTCGATGCAGACCAACTGGCCACGCTCGAATTGGAGCTGCAGAGGCTCACCGAGGGGCGGCAGGCGAATGGCGCCGACGGCATCGCCGATCTGTTGGCATTCCTCGGTCCGCTCAGCACCGACGACATCGAGCTTCGGACCTACGACACCGACGTCGTCGCCGCCTTGGCCGAGTTGACCAGCTCGCGGAGGGTCATCGAGGTGACCATGAAGGGCGAACGCCGATACGCCGCGGTCGAGGATGCCGGACGGCTCCGTGATGCGCTCGGCATCCAGCCTCCTCCCGGCATCGCCCATGTGTTCCTCGAACCCGTCGACGACCCGTTGGGCGATGTGATCGGTCGCTACGCCCGCACCCATGGCCCCTTCACGACCGAAGCAGCGGCAGGCTCGCTGGGATTGCCGGTCGGCGTCGTGTCCACGGCGCTCCGACGCCTCGACGAACAGCGCCGTGTGGTGCAGGGCGCGTTCCGCCCCGGCGGGTCCGACCTCGAATGGATCGACTCCGACGTGCTCCGGACTCTCAAACGACGGTCCCTCAGCGCATTGCGCTCCGAGATCGAGCCCGTCACCGGGGACGCGCTCGGCCGTTTCCTCCCGGTATGGCAAGGTGTTTCGAATGATCCTCCAACCGGTCGCGGGCCGATGCTGGAGGTCGTGCGACGGCTCCAGGGAGCAGATCTGCCGGCTTCGGTATTGATCAACGACGTGCTCCCCTCCCGTCATGCGGACGCCGAGACCGTGCTCGATCAATTGATGATCGAGGGAGAACTGGTATGGGCAGGACGGGGCACGCTCGGCGCACGGGACGGCAAGCTCGCCCTGTACTTCCGGGATCAGCTCCCACTGCTCTGGGTGCCCCCGGTCGGAGACCCACTCGACGATGAGCTTCATCAGGCGATTCGCAACCACCTCGAAAAACGCGGCGCCAGCTTCTTCAAAGCGATCTACCTGGCGTGCGGCGGTGGCGATGTCGCCGCCGTGCTCGACGCCCTCTGGGATCTGGTGTGGGCCGGTGAGATCACCAACGACACCTTCGCCCCTGTCCGCGCATTCGGGCTGGCCCGTCGTACGAAGTCATCAGGGCGGCCGACGGTGACTGCGGCCTTCCCGGCCCATGCCTCGGGCCGCTGGTCGCTCGTGACTGATCTCCTCGAGGATGTCATCGAGCCGCCGTCCGGTACCCAGCAGGCGACGGCATGGACCCACCAGCTGCTCGATCGTCACGGGATCGTCACGCGCCTGAGCGTCGCCGCAGAAGGACTCCCTGGCGGGTTCACCTCGGTGTATCCGGTACTCCAGCATCTCGAGGAGACCGGCAGGGCGCGCCGCGGCTACTTCATCGAGCGCTTGGGCGGTGCACAGTTCGCGCTGCCCGGAGCCGTCGACCGCGTGCGAAGCGCTCCCGAGCACTCGGTCACCATCCTGGCATCGACCGATCCGGCGAACCCGTACGGTGCGGCGCTCGACTGGCCCGCGATCGAGGACGGTCGGATCGGCCGCATCGCCGGAACGTATGTCATCCTCGCCGACGGTCACCTGGTCTGCTATCTCGACAGACGAAAGCTGCGGACCTTCGCGCTCGACCCCGACCACTACACGATGGTTGCCTCGGCGATCGCCTGGCTCGGAGACCGATCCCGTCGCCTTCGAATCGAGTCGATCGACGGCCAACCACCAGCACAGACCGAGCTGGGGCGAGTGCTCGCCGAGGTCGGATTTGCGCCGGCGCTGCGCGGCCTGTCGTATCGCTCCTGATGCCCGAGGGAGACAGCTACACCCGGGCGGCCGACCGGCTTCGGCCGGTCTTCGTCGACGAGAAACTCACCTACGTCGACGGAGCACCGGTCGTGAGGAAGTGGTCCCAGAAGCTCGTCGACCACACGGTCACCGGCATCCGAACCCACGGCAAGCATCTGCTGTTCGACGTCGACTCGGGCGTCACGATCCATGTGTGGCTGGGGATGCCCGGCCGGTGGCGTATCCGTGATGGCTCGGGACGAACCGTGGCGGTCGAATCGGAGCGTCGGCGGGGCGGCCGGGTCAAAGACCCCCGTGGGGCCGCACGGCTCATCCTCGGCACCGATCGGCACGAGGCCACCTGCTATTCGGCTCCGACGGTCGAGATCGAGCGCACCCGGGTCATCGACCGGCTCATCGACCGGTTGGGGCCTGATGTCCTCGCAGAGAAGTTCGACTGGGAGCTGTTCCGTGATCGAACCTCGAAGGTCCAGCCGGGCCGGGCCGTCACAGACGTGCTGTTGGACCAGCGTGTGCTGGCGGGGGTGGGCAACGAGTACAAGAACGAGGTGATGTTCCTCGAAGGACTCCATCCACTCACGCCGTTCGGCTCGCTGGACCCCGATCGAATCGACGCGCTCGCCGACCGATCACGCCGCCTGATGCTTCCCAACGCCCACCGCTCGGAACGGGTGACGACAGGTTTCAGAGGTCCGGCGATGGAGTCATGGGTCTTTGAACGCGACGGCAGACCATGCCGCCGATGCCGGACACCAATCGTCGCCGAACCCCTCGGCGATCCGTTCCCCAGGATCACCTACTGGTGCCCGACCTGTCAGACGGAGTCGAACAGATAGATCGGGCGCCGGTGTCCGACGAAGGCAGGCAGACCCTGTACCGTTTCCCGCCATGCCGGCAGAGCTGACGATCCGAGCGGGGCATCCCGACTTCCTCGACCTCCCCTGGGACATGTCACTTCAGGAGTGGGACCTCGACCACCGCGTCCAGCTCCCGAAGGGCATCTCGCGCCACGAGGTGCGCTTCTTCCAGTACCCCCAGGGCCTCTATGCGATCAAGGAGCTTCCGACCAGGCCGGCCCACCAGGACTACAGCGTGCTCCGCCAACTCGAGTCGTTCGGGGCTCCGGCGGTCCGACCCGTCGGCCTCGTCGACCGACGCTCCTCCGACCCCCACGAAGAGCGCTCTGCCGCCCTCATCACCGCCTACGAGCCATTCTCGTTCAGCTATCGAGAGTTGATCGCCGGCGCCGGTTTTGGCGGACGCAGGAACCAGCTGCTCGACGCGTTCGCCATGCTGCTGGTCGAGCTCCACGTCGCCGGCGTCTTCTGGGGCGATTGCTCGCTCTCCAACGTGCTGTACCGGTTCGATGCCGAGGCAATCGAGACGATCATGGTCGACGGCGAGACCGCCACGGTCTACGACGAACTGACCGACGGGCGACGAGCCGAAGACATCGAGATCATGATCATGAATGTCGCCGGCGGAATGGCGGACATCGCCAGCTCGACAGGGGCCGATCTCGACGAGGCCGACCTCGACCTCGGTGAGGACATCGCCGAGAGATATCGCGGACTCTGGCACGAAGTCAACCGGGACGACATGATCGGGCCCGAGGAGCGATACCGGATCCAAGAGCGGGTCGAAGCCTTGAACGGTCTCGGTTTCGACGTCGAAGAGGTCGACCTGATCCCGGTCGACGAGTCCGACTCGAGGCTCCGGGTCAAGGTCAAGGTCGGCGGCAGGACCTTCCACCAGCGGCGACTCAAGGAATTGACCGGCGTCGACGCACTCGAGCAACAGGCCAGGCAGATCCTGTCCGACCTCCAGTACTTCCAGACGAAGACCGGAAACACGACGCCGTCCGGAAAGAACGTCGCCGCCATCCAATGGCGAGTGCAGGAGTTCGAGCCGATGCTGGCACGGTTGCGGAACCTCGACCACGTGCGCGACCCGATCCAGACCTACTGCGACCTCCTCTACCACCGCTACACGATGTCACAGGGGTCGGGCTTCGACGTGGGGACGGACGCAGCCTACGACGACTGGCTGGACCGGGGCCGGCCTGGATACAAGATCACCGAGGACCCCCATGTCGAGATCGCCCGCCCGTTCGCCAACAAGGATCCCGACGACGGAGTCATCCTCGACGCCGAGTGATCACTCCGAGACGAGCGGGAGCGTCCGCTTGGTTGGCCGTCGTGGCTCGGCGCGCTGATAGAGCGTGGTTCGCTCGTAAGGTGTCCGGCCGACCCGTCCGATCGCCCGTTCGAAATCGTCCGGGCTGACTTCCTGGCCGTGAGACGCACCTGCCGACCGTGTGATGATCTCACCCATCAGCGTTCCTCCCAGGTCGTTGCAGCCGGCATCGAGCAGCCTGGCTCCGCCATCGAGTCCGAGCTTGACCCAACTCGCCTGGATGTTGTCGATGAGCCCGTCGAAGGCGAGTCTCGCCACCGCATGGATCAACACGACCTCATCCCATGTGGGGCCCGGCCTCGACCGTCCACGCAGGAAGATCGGCGAGCCCATGTGCACGAACGGCAGCGGCACGAACTCGGTGAATCCCCCCGTGCGCTGCTGGATCTGCCGGACCACTTCGTAGTGGTTGGCCCACGACCGGGGACCGTCGATGTGGCCGAACATGACCGTTGCCGTGGCCCTGAGCCCGAGCTCGTGGGCGGTGATCATCACATCGGCCCACTGGGCCGTTCGGATCTTGTCGGGACAGAGGTGCTCCCGGACCCGGTCATCGAGAATCTCAGCGGCGGTACCCGGCAACGTTCCGAGGCCTGCCTCGGCGAGCCGTTCGAGAAAGTCTCGAACCGGGATGCCGAGCGTCTCGGCGCCCTGCCACACCTCGAGCGGGGTGAAACCATGGATGTGCATCCCAGGCAGGCGCTTCTTGATCCCCTCGACCACACCGACGTAGAAATCACCGGTGAACTCGGGGTGGATGCCTCCCTGGAGCGTCACCTCCGTGGCGCCTCGCTGCCAGGCCTCTTCGGCGCGATCGACGACTTCGTCGATGCCCATCAAGTAGGGGTCGCCGCGCAGGTTCAGACTGCGCGGCCCTTTCGAGAATGCACAGAACCCGCACCGGAAATAGCACATGTTCGTGTAGTTGATGTTCCTGTTGACCACATAGGAGACTTCGTCGCCATTGGTGCGGCGCCGCAACATGTCCGCTGTCCAGCCGATCGCATCGATCTGGTCTCCCCTGGCTCTGAACAGCGCCTCGAGCTCGTGGCGTGAGGGTGGCATGCCGGCGAGGGATCGTTCCAGGATCGGCCGCAGATCGCCGGACCCTTCGAGTTGCTCCGGTCCCGAGCCCCCGACCCAGCCCTGATCGCTCCACTCCGCCGACAGCCGGCGCTGCGGCACCGGCGGCTCTTCGTCCATGCCCGGCGCCCAGCCGTACCGTGGGCGCGCCGCTCCCGAACCGTCGACCTGACGCAACCATGCCGTGAACTGAACGGCGTCGAGCTCCGACCGAACCTCGTCGAGATCCACTCCGATCGGAAGCACAGACCGTTCGACGAGTCTCGTGCCTCCGAGGGCGTCTCGCAGCTCGCCCAGGCGCTCGGAGTCCCAGTCGCGCAAGACGAGGTCGCCGGCTCCGGCTGCGACGGCAGCGAGCCCCTGCGAAACGTCGTCCACGAAGACCGAGATGGTGATGTCGAGTCCGGGGCGAGACATCCTCTGGGCGGCTGCGGCCACACCCGAGCGCGTGGTGCGCAAGAACGCGGCTCGAGTCCGCACGACCGCATCCATGGTCATGTCCTCGTTGTCCGAATGGACGATCGTCAGCCGCCAGCCGGGAACCTCCCCCAACGCGAGCGCGGCGTCGGGCTCGAGCACCCATCCGGTGGCGGGCGACTGCGGATTGGATGCAAGGGTCAGCAACCCGGCCGACGCCGCTCGTTCGACCTCCGAGGCATCGGTGGAGCCCACTTCGAGGGCGGTGGTGCATTCCTTGACTCTGGACTCCACGATCGCATCGGTGATGCGATCGGCAGGTCGAAGTCGGATGAACGTGATCACGGAGAAGCCTCCATTTGAGGTGCGAGGGCGAAGCCCCGGTCGTCGGTGGCCGCTGCGACCTTGTCCACGAGACCGCGATCGATCCACGAGTCGTCGATGTATTCGGGGTACACGGGCAGTCGCGGCTTCAGGTCGAAACCGGCTGAGTTGGTCCGCGAGGTCAGTTCGTCGAGATGCGGCCAGGGAGCTTCGGGGTTGACCCAGTCGATCGTGAGTGGAGAGACCCCTCCCCAGTCGTTGATGCCGGCATCGAGATAGGTCTCGAAACGTTCGGTGAGGTTCGGCGGGACCTGGAGGTTGACCTCGGCACCCAACAACCACCGGGCAACGGCCACCACCCGGGCGAACCACGCCGGGATCGGCTCGGCGTTGCCCCGCATCCGCGTGTCGGCCTTGGCACGGAAGTTCTGGATGATCACTTCTTGGATGTGCCCGTAGCGGGCGTGCACCTCGCCAATGGCGAGAATCGAATCGACGATCTCCTCGTTGGTCTCGCCCAGACCGACGAGGATCCCGGTCGTGAAAGGAATGCGGAGCCGTCCAGCAGTCTCGATCGCCTCCATTCGGACCCCAGGGTCCTTGTCAGGGCACTCGTGGTGTGGCATTCCCGGTTCCATCAGTCGAGGCGAGATGTTCTCGAGCATCATCCCCATCGACACGTTCGAGGAGCGGAGCGCCGTCATCTCGTCTGCGGTCATCACCCCGGGATTGGCATGAGGGAAGAGATCGGTCTCGGCGTTGACGAGCTCGGACATCTCCTCGACGTAGCCGATGGTCGTCGTATGGCCATGAGCGGCCAGGAACTCCCTCGCCTGACGCCATCGAGCCTCAGGCCGGTCGCCCAGCGTGAACAACGCCTCGGTGCATCTGTGAGCGTCACCGGCCCGAGCCACCGCAAGCACTTCGCCGGGCTCGAGGTACATACCGCCTGCTCCCGGCGGTTTGGCGAAGGTGCAATACGTGCAGGTGTCCCGGCACAGCGTGGTCAGTGGGATGAAGACCTTCCGGCTGTACGTGACGACACGGCCATGACCTTCGTCTCTGAGGCGGGCCGCCTCACCGAGCAGAGCCGCCGTGTCGACGGCACCATCGAGGTAGGCCACCGCAAGCTCACGATCGGGTGCAGGATGCATGCCGATACGGTACCCGGTTCCCGGTTCTCGGTCCGCTCGCTACGCCGAGGCGTCCAGGACGTGAGACGTGTGACGCCTATCCCAGCGAACCGCTCGCTCCCACCACACCGCCGTCGACCGGCAGGACGACACCGGTGAGCCACCGAGCCTGATCCGAGCACAGATAGGTGATGGCAGCCGCCACGTCGATGGGCTCTCCGAGCACCTCGAGCGGATGGGTCGAGGCCGCACCGCGCTCGTCGGCAGACCACAACATCTCCGAAAGCTTCGTCTTCACGACACCCGGGGCAACGGCATTGACCCGGATCTTCGGCGCCAGCTCGAATGCCAGTTGGTGCGTCAGATGTATCAGCGCCGCCTTCGAGATGTTGTAGGCACCCAGGAAAGGGGCCGGACGGATCCCGCCAACGGACGCGACGCTGACGATCACGCCACCGTTGTCTTTCATCCAGTGCCGGTGGGCGGCCCGGGCCCAGACGAGCGGGGCTCGTTGGTTCACGGCCCACGTCTTGTCGATCGCCCCCATCTCGGCCGACATGAGCGGACCACCAGAAGGGTTCGTTCCGGCATTGTTGACGAGGATGTCGACGGACCCGAAGCGCTCAATCGCTTGCGCCATGGTCTGATCAGCGGCCTCGTCGACGTCTGCTCGTGCAGCCAAGGCCATCACCTTTTCGGAAGGGATCCCAGAGGCTACGAGATCCTCGGCGGCCTCCTCGATGTTCTCACTCCTCCTCGA